>NZ_CP047289.1:2105000-2279458 GCF_018279165.1 Falsirhodobacter algicola
CTGCCTGAAGCTGGCCGTGCCGCCCGCCTATCGCAATGTCTGGATCTGCGCCCTGCCGAACGGGCATCTGCAGGCCACGGGCCTCGATGCACGGGGGCGCAAACAATACCGCTATCACCCCCATTGGGCCGATTGGCGGTCCGAGGCGAAATACGGCAACCTTCCGGCCTTCGGCCATGCGCTTGGCCGTCTGCGGCGGCGGGTGGACCGCGATCTGCGGGGCGAGGCGGGGGATCTGTCCTTCAGCCTTGCCGCGATGGTGATGCTGATCGACCGCGCCTATCTGCGGGCGGGCACCCCGGCCTATATGCTGGAGAACCGGACCTTCGGCGCCACCACGCTTCTGTCCCGGCATCTGAGCCTTGCGGATGGCACCGTGCGCCTGAAATTCCGCGCCAAGGGCGGCAAGGCCGTGAACCGCGTCCTGCGCGACCGCCGCCTGCACCGCATCATGCACCAGATCGGCGATCTGCCGGGGCGGCATCTGTTCACATGGCTCGACGAGGAGGGGGAGGTGCATCCCGTCTCCTCGCACAACCTCAACGACTACATCGCCGAGGCGTCGGGGATCGAGGGGGCCTCGGCCAAGACGTTCCGCACATGGGGCGGGTCGCTCTCGGCGTTTTCGGCGGCGCTGGCCGAACCGGGGCGGCTGACGGTGCGGCAGATGTCCGAGGCCGCCGCTGAGGCGCTGGCCAACACACCCGGCATCGCGCGCAAATCCTACATCCATCCCCGTGTTCTGGAACTGGCGGAACTGACCCCGGACGCCCGCGCGGCACGGCTTGGTGCCTTGCCGGAGGCGGGCGACCGGGGTTTGCGGGCGGACGAACGGCGGCTCTTGGGCCTCTTGGACGGCTAGTCGCCCTTGTGTTCGGGTTTGCCCTTGCGCTTGGTATGGGCCATCTCCTCCAGCTCGCGCTCGGACATGGAGGCTTCCATGCTGCGCGAGGCCCCCTGAAGATCGCTTTTCTTCGTATCTCCGCGCTTGGCCGACAGGGCGGCCCCGGCGGCCTTTTGTTGGGCTTTGGACGTGGCGGGCATGGCGCGCTCCTATCCGTGGATGGGGGGTGTGATCTGGCCGGGATCGGGAAGGTCGGGATCCTCGGCCGGCGGAATCGGGGCCGGGTCCGGCATCGGGTCGGGATAGGTGTCGGGGTTCGGCATGGGCGGCGGCTCGGTCGGGGGGGTATCGCCCGGAACGGGAACACCGACGGCGTGAATCATCTCTGTCATGATCGTCCTCCTGATCCCTGAAAACCGTCAGATCCGCCCAAGGTTCCGGAAGGGACGGCTAAGAAAGCGCGAACCCGCCATCCCGAACCGCCACGGCAGATCGACCGCGCGGCTGATGCCGATACGGGGGCCGGTGACGATCCGAACCTCGGGGCCGGGAAGGATCGTCAGGATGTCCGTGCCGTCATCCTCGATCCGCAGGGCCAGCGCCTGACCGATGCAGCCCGGACCGGCGCAAAGGCGGCGCGGATCCTGCGTTCCGCGGCGGGCGGTCATCGCCTCCATCCCCGAAAGCGGCTCCAGCGCGCGGATCAGAACGGCGCTGCCGGGCTGGCAGGTGACGTTCAGGCACAGATGGATCCCATAGGAGCGGTAGACATAGGCCAGCCCCGGCGGGCCGAACATCGCCCGGTTGCGCGGCGTCGGCCCGCGAAAGCTGTGCGAGGCGGGATCGTCGGGGGCATAGGCCTCGGTCTCCGTGATGCGCCCGCCCACGCCGCGCACCAGAAGCTGGGCGCCGATCAGGGCGCGGGCGATCTCGGGGGCGGGGCGGTCGAACCAAGCGTGGGGCAGGCGTTCCATCGCCGGGGACATAGCGCGCCCCGGAACATCGCCACCCGCCGCGCGTTTCCGTTCCTGAACCGAGAAAGGGGAAATCATGTCTGATGACCGCTATCGCGACCGCGAACCCTATTTGGACGGGCGCGGAACACGGACCGAAGGGGCCCGCCGGATGCACCAATACGGCGAGGATCCGCGCGGCGGCGACTGGATGTCGGACCGCGATCCGATCCCGTATGCCATGCCCTACCGACAGCCTTATCCCATGAACGATATCGACATGCGCAATGCCGATCCCTACGCCGCCCCGATGCAGCCGCGCGGGCCGCAGGGATCGAACGGCGACGGCCGGGGGGAGCGTGGCGCCCCGTCGGTCGATCACGGATATGGCACGCATGATCCGCGCAGCGGCGATCGCGGCATGATCGACCGGGCCAGCGACGAGGTCGCCTCGTGGTTCGGGGATGACAAGGCCGCCGCCCGGCGCGACGAGGATCATCGCGGCAAGGGGCCGCGCGGCTATGTCCGGTCCGATGCGCGCATCCTCGAGGATGTGAACGACCGCCTGTCCGAAGATCGCTGGGTCGATGCCAGCGACATTGACGTGCGTGTCACCGATGCCGAAGTGACGCTGTCGGGGATGGTCCAGTCGCGCGGGCAAAAGCGCCGCGCCGAGGATTGCGCCGAAGGCATCTCCGGCGTGAAACACGTTCAGAACAACCTGCGTGTCGCGCCGCAGGAAAGGCCGGCCTTCTAGGGCCGGTCCCGCATCACTCCGCGGCCACCGGCTCCAGCCCGGCGGCCCGGCGCACCGCCGGAACGGCGAGCCGCGCCACCGCCAGCACGATCAGGTAATAGCAAAGCGCTTCCAGAACCTCTTCGCCCTTTCCGGCAAGGGCGTTCGTCTCGTGTTGGATGATGATGCCGAAATCGGCCAGCTTGCGGCCAAGGCCGTCCAGCGTCTTGGCCGCAACGCCGCAGACGAAGGCCCCAAGGACGAGCCACGCATCCACCTCGGCCATCCGCAGGCGCGCCCACCACAGCGGCAGGTTGCGGCGCAGGATGCGCATGCCCGTCCACAGCGTGAAGGCGATGGCGATGGCCCCGATGATGCGCGTGGAGGTGGGGGCGGCGTGGGTGTAGGTCGTCAGCTTCAGCAGGCCATGATCGGTGAAGCGTTTGTCGAAATCCATCTCGCGCGCCAGCATCAGCGCCATCGCCGCCGGGATCTGCCATTCGCGCCAGCGCGCCTCGCCCGCCAGAAGGAACCACGCCCCGATCCCGAACAGCAGCAGGCCGAGCGAGGCTTGCTCCACCCCCGCGCCCTCGTGGAAGAAGAGTTCGATATCGGGAACCAGCGCAGCCGACACCACGAGATAGGCCAGAAGCACCAGCGTCACGGTGCGGGCGATGAACGAGAACGAGGGATGCTGCATGGCGGGAGGCTCCTTTGGGAAAGGGCGATGTAGGAGGTTTTACGCCGATGCGACATGACGCCGTCGCGGCATTGTCGTGAAACTGTCTTATTGGCGGGCGCGATGTTGCCAAGAGGCCACAACCGCCCCATCTTCGGCGCATGAAACACGCGCTCATCGTGGCCCATGGCCAACCCTCCGATCCCGAACCCGCTGCGGCCGAAATCGCCGCCCTTGCCGCGCGCGTCGATGCGGTGGCCGAAGGGTGGTCCGTGCGCAGCGCCACGCTGGCCGAGGCCGACGCCCTTGCCCGCGAGGTGCAGGGCAAGGAGGGCGTCATCTATCCGCTGTTCATGGCCGAGGGGTGGTTCACCCGCACGCATCTGCCCGAACGTCTGGCCAAGGCCGGGGGGGCGGGGTGGCGCATCCTGCCGCCCTTCGGCACCGATCCGGCGATCGCCGATCTGACGCTGGATCTGGCGCGCGCCGCGGGGCGCCCGATCCTGCTTGCGGCGCACGGGTCGTTCCGCAGCGCGGAGCCGTCGCGCATCGCCCACGACATGGCCGCCCGCATCGCCGCCGAGACGGGCCGCCCATCCCGCGCGGCCTTCATCGATCAGACCCCCCAGATCGCCGAGGTCGCGGCCGAGATGCCGGAGGCCGCCTGCCTTCCGTTCTTTGCGGCGCGGGGCGGCCATGTGATCGACGATCTGCCCGAGGCGCTGGATGCGGCGGGCTTCACCGGACCGCGGCTCGATCCGGTGGGGCTCGATCCGCGGGTGCCGGGGATCATCGCCGCCGCGCTTCAGGCGTGCAGATAGAGGTCGTAATCCACATCGGCGATGGTGCGCGCCACGCGCGCCCATTCCGCCCGTTTGACGGCGCAGAAGGTGCGGTGCATTTCCGGCCCCAAGGCATCGCGCAAGAAGGCCGACCCTTCGGCCCGTTCGATCGCGGCGCGCCAATCGGCGGGCAGGTCCGGATCGGGGGGCAGGTCATAGCCGTTGCCCGACACCTCCGCCCCCGGATCGATGCACGCTGAAAGGCCGTGGCGGATGCCCGCCAGCACCGTCGCCGCCACGAGATAGGGGTTGGCATCGACCCCGGCGGGGCGATGCTCGATCCGCCGCGCGGAGGGCGGGCTTTCGGGAATGCGCAGCGCGACGGAGCGGTTGTTGACCCCCCAACTGGCCGAAACGGGGGCATAGCTCTGCGCGGCGAAGCGGCGCCACGAATTGGCGTGGGGCGCGAAGACCAGCATGGATTCGGCCATCGTCGCCTTCAGCCCGCCGATCGCATGCAGCAGCCGGTCCGACCATCCGGGCCCGGTTTCGGCAAAGGCGTTGCGCCCCCGATCGTCATAGGCCGAAACATGCAGATGCATCCCCGAGCCTGCGGAATCGGCCATGGGCTTGGCCATGAAGCAGGCGGTGACGCCCATCGCGCGCGCCTGCGCCCGCACGATCCGCTTCAGCCGGATCAGATCATCCGCCGCCTGCAGCACGTCATGGCGATAGCGCAGCGTCAGTTCGTACTGCCCCGGCGCGAATTCGGAGATCATCGTCTCGGCCCGGATGCCCGCCGCCTCGGCCCCGGCATAGATCGCATCGAAGAGCGGCATCATCCCGTGCAGATGATCGACGGAATAGACCTCGGTCCGGCGGCTGACGCGCCCGTCCAGAACGGCGCGGGCGGGCTGAACCTGCCCCGCCGCGTCGCGGTCGTTGTCCAGCAGAAAGAACTCCAGCTCGAACGCGCCGGCGGGGTGCAGGCCCTCTTCGGCCATCGACGCGATCTGACGGGCCAGCGCGTGGCGCGGATCGGCGCCCATGGGATGTCCGTCCAGCGTGTGGACGGTCATCAGCACCTCGGCCCGGCGCGTGCCATGCAGCGGCACCAGCGTGCCCGGCACCGGCCATGCCCGCACATCGCCGTCGCCGGTGTCCCAGATCAGCCCGGTTTCGTGCACATCCTCGCCGCAGATATCCAGCCCGAGGACCGAGGCCGGCAGCAGCCGCCCCTGCGCGAACAGCGCGGGCAGTTCGTGGCGGCGGATGATCTTGCCGCGCCCGACGCCGTTGGCATCGTGCAGCACGACATCGACCGCCTCCACCTCGGGATGGGCGGCAAGGAAGGCTTCGGCTTCGCTGGGGTCGGTCGTCATCGGCTCTCCTCGGCCACGTCCTTGTGGATGATCACGTCGGTCTGCGGATAGGCAAGCAGGATCGTCCGCTTCAGCCCGGCGCCGATGTCATGAGCTTCGCGCAGGGACAGATCGCCGTCCAGTTCCAGATGCAGGTTGATGAAGATGCGGCTGCCGGCGGTGCGCGATTTCAGATCGTGAAAGCCGCGCACGCCCGGCCATGCGGCGGCAAGGGTGGCGATGCCCTCCAGCACCTCGGGGTCGGCCTGCCGGTCCATCAGCGCATCGAACGCGCCCCGGCCGATGCCAGCCGCCCCGATCAGCATCATCACCGCCGCCGCCAGCGCCACCACGCTGTCGATCTGCGGCAGGCCCAGCGGCCCCGCCGCCACCAGCGCGACGATCGCCCCGATATTGGGCACCAGATCGCCCAGATAATGCAGCCGGTCCGCCGCGATCACGCGGTTGCCCGTCCGCCGCGCCACATGGCCCTGCCACCACACCAGCGCCAGCGTCATCAGGATGGAGATCGTCATCACCGCGATCCCTTGCCGTTCATCCGCCAGCGGGGGCGGCGCATCGGCCAGAAGGCGCATCACCGCCGCCGCCGCGATCACCAGCGCCGACACGGCGATGAACACCGCCTGCGCCAGCGCGGCGATATCCTCGGCCGAGGAATGGCCGAAGGCGTGATCCTCGTCGGCGGGCCGCTGAGCATAGATGATCGCCGTCATCGCCCCGAGCGAGACCATGAGGTCGATCGCACTGTCGGCCAGCGATGCCGCGATGGAGAGCGCCCCCGTCTCGGCCACGGCCCAGAGCTTCAGCCCCACCAGCACCGCCGCCACGATGCAGGAGGCCGCACCCGTCCGCATCGCAAGGCGGGCCGCGTCGCGCATCAGTCCAGCACCTCGTCGGCGCCGACGCCCCAGATGTCGTCCTTGCTGATCCAGCCTTCCTCGCCTTGAATGCGCAGGCGGCACCAGTCGATGTTGCATTCCTGAAGGGCGCCGATCACGTCCTTCTCGGCCTTCAACACGACGGCGCTGTCGGCGTTGGGCCGGGAATGAAGTTCGGCGAGATCGGCGGTGACGAGCGCGCTGCGCGTGCCGGACAGCAGCGCGTAATGCATCCAGCCGCCCGCGCCCTCGGAATCCTCCACCCGGCGCCAATGGCCGTATTCGGCGGTGATCTTCAGCGGCATGCCGTTGCGGGTGAACACCCAGTCGATGCGATGGGTCAGGCCCGGACCGCGCCGGGCGTTGCCCTCGCTCGTCTTCAGGGTGACGTAGCGGGGCAGGGGCAGGTTCGTGACCGCGCCGACCGACGGGTCCGGGGCGGGATCCTGCGCGGCGGCCGCGCCGGTCATGAGGCTTGCCGCGACAAGGACGCAGCGCAGGATCCGGGTCATTCTTTCCATCCTTCGATCAGTAACCGCGCGCCCGGTCCACCCGGTGCAGCAGCGTCTCGCCCGCTTCGGCCCGCCGGATATTGGCGGCGATGACCGTGGCGGCGGTGGCGGGGCGGGACACCGCCGCGATATGGGGCGAGACGGTGACATCGGCCCGCGCCCAGAACGGATGTTCGGGCGGCAGCGGTTCGGTGTGGAACACGTCCAGCGTGGCATGGCCGACTTGGCCCGCATCCAGCGCCGCCAGCAGGGCCGCATCCTCGATCAGCGGGCCGCGGCCGGGATTGATGACGGCCGCGCCCGGCGCCAGCCAGCCGAGGCTGCGCGCATCGAGGATGCCGCGCGTGGCGGGCGTGTCGGGCAGCAGCGTCACCACGATCTCCGCCCCCTCCAGCGCCGGTTTCAGCCCGTCCTCGCCGTGGAAGGTCGGAAAGCCGGCATCCGTTTTCGGACTGCGGCTCCATCCCGTCACGCGGAAATTCAGCGCGCGCAGCATCCGGGCGGCGGCAAGGCCCAACTCGCCAAGGCCCAGCATCGTTACGCGGCGATCGCGGGCGAGGGGAGGGGCCTCCTGCACCCATGCGCGGCGCCCGATGTTCCGATCCAGCCAGAGGTGGTGGCGCAGCACCTGCGCCGTCACCCATTCCACCATCCCCTCGCACAGGGCGGGATCGACCATGCGGCACAGCGGCTGCGTCAGGGTGGGGTTGCCCACGATCCGCTCCACCCCGGCAAAGAGGCTGAGGACGGCCTTGGCGCGGGTGAAGGGCGCGAAATCGGTCAGATCGTCATTGGGGGCATAGACGATGTAATCGACCTCGGCGGGGTCCGCCATGCGCACCAGCCGCGCCGCGATCCCTTCCGCCGACAGGGCCGCAGGCAGGACGGTGCGATAGTCGTCCCACAGGGCGGGCCTGGCGGAAAAGAGGACGGTCAGGGTCATTCTTGCCTCTAGCGTGCGCGGTGGACATGCGCACTTTGCACGATCCCGAAGGCGGTCAGCAACACCATCATCGCCGAACCGCCATAGCTGACCAGCGGCAGCGGCACGCCGACAACGGGCGCAAGGCCCATCACCATCAGCATGTTGACGGCAAAGAGGAAGAAGAACGACGCCGCGATCCCGAGCGTGACGAGGGAAGCGAAACGGTCCTTCATCTGCACCGCCGAAGAGATGCAGAACGCGATGATGAGGACATAGAGCGCAAGGAGCGAGCAGGCGCCGACGAAGCCGAATTCCTCGGCGACGACGGTGAAGATGAAGTCGGTATGCTTTTCGGGCAGGAAGTTCAGCCGGCTCTGTGTGCCCTGCATAAAGCCGCGCCCCGTCCACCCGCCCGAGCCGAGGGCGATCTTGGCCTGCGTGATGTGATAGCCCGCCCCGAGCGGATCGGTGGAGGGATCGAGGAAGGTGTCGATCCGCGCGAACTGATAATCGCGCAGAAGCTGCCACGTCGTTCCCCGGCTCATCAGCACCACGGTCACGAGGCCGACCGCCGCGCCGATCACCACCGCGAAATAGATCCAGCTGACCCCGGCGCAGAACATCACCACCGCCCCGCCCAGCATCAGCAGGATCGCCGTCCCAAGATCGGGCTGCACCATCACGAGGCCCATCGGCAGCAGGATCAGCAGCACCGGCACCGCCACCCAAAGCGGGCGCGACACGCGCCGCGGGTCCAGCCAGTCGTAATAGGCCGCCAGCATCATCACGAGGGCGATCTTCATCAGCTCGGACGGTTGAAGCATGATGAACCCGAGGTTCAGCCACCGCTGCGCCCCCATGCCGACATGGCCCATCACGTCCACCGCCACCAGCAGCGCGACCGACAGCAGATAGGCCACCGCCGAGACGTTGCGCCAGAACCAGATCGGCACCATCGCCACCATCAGCATGATGCCGAGGCCGACGGCGAAACGCTTCATCTGCGGCTCGGCCCAGAGGGCGATGTTGCCGCCCGCCACGGAATAGAGCATCAGCCAGCCCACCGCGCAGACCGAGGACAGCAGCAGCACCAGCGGCCAGTTCAGATAGAGCACCTTGCGCAGACCGCTCGGGACGGTCTGGATGCGGTATTCCAGAAAGCTCATGCCCGGCCCCGCGTGCCGCCGGCGCTGGCCAGCGTGCCGAAATCGCGCAGGCGCATTTCCGACAGGGCGGTGCCGATGCGGCCCCGCTGATCGGCCGGATAGGCCGAGAGCGGCGGCATGCCCCCCGTCAGGATGCGCAGCAGGATGTCCCGCACGATGGGGGCGGCCACGGCCGAACCGCCGCCGCCATGTTCCACCACGCAGGCCACCGCGACCTTCGGCGCATCGTAGGGCGCGAACCCGATATAGAGCGCGTGGTCGCGCCGGTTCCATGGAAGCTGATCGTTGCCGATCACGCCGCTGGCCCGTTCGGCGGTGGAGATGTTACGCACCTGAGAGGTGCCGGATTTGCCCGCCATCGTCAGCGCCGGATCGACGATGCGGCTGCTGTAGCCGGTCATCCCGAAGGTGTTGGACACGGTGTGCATCCCGTGGCGCACCTGCCGCAGCATGGCGGGATCGAAATCGAGGGGAGGGGCCTCCTCGATCGGGACCTCCTTGTCGCCGATCGCATGGATCAGCCGCGGCTTCACCGCCCGCCCCGAGGCCAGCCGCGCCGTCATCACCGCCAGTTGCAAAGGCGAGGCGAGCACATAGCCCTGCCCGATGGAGGCGTTGATCGTATCGCCGATGCGCCAATCCTGACCGTAGCTGGCCTGTTTCCACGCCTTGTTCGGCACCACGCCTTCGATGATGGCGGACATGGGCAGATCGTGGCGCTGGCCAAGGCCCATGCGGCGACCGACCTCGGCCATCTTGTCGATGCCGACCCGCTGCGACACGTCGTAGAAATACACGTCGCAGCTCTTGCCCATCGCCCCATCGAGGTTCAGGTGCCCATGGCCCCAGCGGGAATGGCAGTGGAAGCGCCGCCCGCCGTAATCGTAATAGCCCGGACAATAGACGGTGGTGTTCGCGTCGATCACCCCCGCCTCCAGCGCCGCAAGGCCGGTGATGACCTTGAACGTCGATCCCGGCGGATAGGCCCCCGACACGGCCTTGTTCGACAGCGGGCGGTGATCGTTGCCCGTCAGTTCGGCATAATCGCCATAGGAGATGCCGCGCACGAACAGGTTGGGGTTGAACGAGGGCGCCGATGCGACGGCCAGAAGGTTGCCGTTCGTCACATCCATCGCCACGACCGAGGCGCTTTCCTGCCCCAGCCGCACCTGCGCGAAGTTCTGCACCTCGGCGTCGATGGTCAGATGCAGGTCGGCCCCGGCCTCGCCCTCCATCCGGTCCAGCTCGCGCATGACGCGGCCGACGGCGTTCACCTCGATGCGGCGGGTGCCGGCATGGCCGCGCAGGCGGTCCTCCTGCCATGTCTCCACGCCGACCTTGCCGATCTGGAACTGCGGGATCTGCAGCAGCGGGTCCGGCACCTCTTGGGCGGCGAGATCGCGCTCCGACACGGGGCCGACATAGCCGACGACATGCGCGAAATCGGTATCGAGCGGATAGATGCGCGACTGCCCCACCTCGGGGGTGACACCGGGCAGCGAGGGCGCGTTGACCGCCACGCGGGACATCTCGTCCCAGCTGATGCGATCGGCCACGATCAGCGGCACGAAGGCCGACCGCTTCTTCGCCTCGCCCTCCACCCGGGCGATGTCGTTCTCGCTCAGCGGGATGACGCGCTGCAGGCGGTGCAGCACCTCGTTCACATCGCCCGCATCCTCGCGCGTGATGATGACGCGGTAGTTCTGCTCGTTCCCGGCGATCAGGCGGCCGTGCCGGTCGAAGATCTGGCCGCGGTTCGGCGGGATCAGCCGGATGGAGACGCGGTTCTCCTCGGCCAGCATGCGGTACTGATCGGCCTCGTCCACCTGCATGTACCGCAGGCGCGCCCCGAGGACGGCCACCACGGCCGACATCGCCCCGCCGAGGCACAGGGCGCGGCGGGTGATCTTGCGGGTGCTCTGGTCGCTGTCGCGATGCGCGATACGTTTCACATCCGTCTCCCGTATGCGTCGATTTCGCCGGTGGCCGGTTTGTGCAGCCCCAGCATCCAGGTGGAAACCAGCACGACCACAGGATAGCACAGGATCGATGCCGTCACCTTCAGCATGGCATAGCCCAAGGCGACCTGCGGAAGAAAGACCATCGCGAACACGAATCGGTAAGCGAGCTCCATCCCGACCATCAGCGCCGACACCGCCAGCCATTCGGTCAGGAAGTTCAATTCGCGGGCAAGGGCCACGCGCGAGCGCAGGACTTCGCTCCCCAGAAGGACGATCGCGGTCCAGAGGCCGGGCGGGCGCATCAGCAGCACATCCTCGGCCAAGAGGACGGCGGCGATCAGCGGGGCCACCATCATGTTGGGCCGCCGCACCGTCCATGCCAGCGTGATGCACAGCAAAAGGTCCGGACCCGGCCAGTCCCCCGCCTGCGCCCCAAGGGGCAGCATCATCGCCAGCGTCACGATCAGCGCGATCAGCACATAGGCCAGACGCCAGACCCAGCGACGGGTCCGCACCCGGCGCATCACGGCCCCGCCTGCGAGGCGAGGGGCGGGATTTCGGGGGAGGCGGGCAAGGGCGGGGTGATCAGATCGCCGGGATCGGTCGGCACCGGACGCTCGCGCGAGCGCAGGACGCGCAGGAATTCCAGCCGCCCGTAATCGGCGGCCAGCCGCACGCGCAGGCGGCGATCGGGGCTTTGCGCGACCTCGCCGACCAGAAGGTCCGACGGGAACACCGCCCCGTCGCCCGAGGTCACGACCCGGTCGCCCGGCCGGACGAGATCGGGCTTTTCCAGAAATTCCAGCACCGGCGAGGGCGAATTGTCGCCCGACAGCAGCGCCTTCTGCCCCGAGGGCTGCACGACGACGGGGATGCGGCTGTTCGAATCGGTCAGCAGGATCACGCGGGCGGTCTGTTCGCCCACCCCGGCGATGCGGCCCACGAGGCCGACCCCGTCCATCGTGGCCCAGCCATCGCGGATGCCGTCGCGGTGGCCGACATTCAGCAGCACCGACTGGCGGAAGGGCGATCCCGAATCGGCCAGAACCACGCCCGTCACATGCGTCAGTTGCGGATCGAGCCGCACCTGATTGAGGTCCAGCAGCTTGGCGTTCTGCTGCTCCAGTTGCAGCGCGGCCTCTTTCCACGCGCGCATCTGCTGCAACTCGCGCCGCAATTCCTGATTCTGCTCGTAGATGCGGGCGTAGGAGCGGGCATCGTCCAGCATCCCCGCCACCTTCGTCACCGGCACCATCGCCCATTCGAAGCTGGGCACGAACCGGTCGACGATGGCGGCGCGCAACTGCTCGACGCGCACGCTGTCGATCCGCCAGATCAGGAAGATCGCCAGCAGCAGCGCGACCAGCCCGCCCACGAGAATGCGGCGCAGGGGGCGGGTGAAGTCGTCCGATCCGTTGCGATCGCGTGCCACGCTGACCTCGGTTTCGTTCTCAGGTGTCGTAGTCGATGACGTGACGCAGCTGCTTCTGGTATTCCAGCGCCTTGCCGGTCCCGAGCGCCACGCAGTTCAGAGGCTCGTTCGCCACCGAGATGGAGAGGCCCGTCTGCTCGCGCAAGGCCAGATCCAGATCGCCCAGCAGCGCGCCGCCGCCCGTCAGCATCACGCCGCGATCGACGATGTCGGCCGCCAGATCGGGGGGCGTGGCCTCCAGCGCCTGCATCACGGCATCGCAGATGGACTGCACCGGCTCGGCCAAGGCCTCGGCGACTTGGGCCTGATTGATCTCCACCTCCTTGGGCACGCCGTTCAACAGGTCGCGCCCGCGGATCAGCATGGAGGCGCCGCGCCCGTCATCGGGCATCCGCGCCGTGCCGATGGAGGTCTTGATCCGTTCGGCCGTCGCATCGCCGATCAGCAGGTTCTGCTGGCGGCGCAGGTAGGACACGATCGCCTCGTCCATGCGGTCGCCGCCCACCCGGATGGAGCGGGCATAGACGATATCGCCCAGCGAGAGGACCGCCACCTCGGTCGTGCCGCCGCCGATATCCACGACCATGTTGCCGGTGGGTTCGGTGATGGGCAGGCCGGCCCCGATGGCGGCCGCGATCGGTTCCGCGATCAGGCCCGCGCGCCGCGCCCCGGCCGACAGAACCGACTGGCGGATCGCCCGCTTTTCCACCGGGGTGGCGCCATAGGGCACGCAGACGATGATCTTGGGCTTGGAGAAGGTGGTCCGCTTGTGCACCTTGCGGATGAAATGCTTGATCATTTCCTCCGCGGTGTCGAAATCGGCGATGACGCCGTCGCGCATCGGGCGGATCGCCTCGATGGATCCGGGGGTGCGGCCCAGCATCAGCTTGGCATCCTCACCCACCGCCAGAACCTGCCGTTTGCCGTCCTTGACGTGATAGGCGACCACCGAAGGTTCGTTCAGGATGATGCCCCGTCCCTTCACATAGACGAGCGTGTTCGCCGTGCCGAGGTCGATAGCCATGTCCGACGAAAAGATACCCGCCAATGCCATTTGCGTTCCTGTCTGCTGTCCAAAATGCCCACGAGTCGCGCCAGACGCGGGCGGCTTCTTATAAAAAGCGAACGGGCGAAGCGGAAGTGTCCGCTTCGCCCGCTCACGAGATAATGCGCGGGGATCAGCCGGCGTCGCGGTAGCTGACGGCCTTGGTGTCGTGTCCGGGGGCCGTTTTCTCGCGCCGCAGGATCAGCCGGTTCAGCGCGTTCACATAGGCGCGGGTGGAGGCGACGACCGTGTCGGTATCGGCGGCATGGCCGGTGGCGATCTTGCCGTCCTCCTCCAGACGGACGGTGACGGTGGCCTGCGCATCCGTCCCTTCGGTGATCGCATGGACCTGATAGAGCGCCAGCGTCGCCCGGTGATCCACCAGCGCGTTCACCGCGTTGAAGGCCGCATCCACCGGCCCGTCGCCCGTGGCTTCGGCCGTGGTCTCGGTGCCGTTCACGCTCAACGTCAGTTGGGCCTCCTGCGGGCCTTCGGTGCCGCAGACGACGCGCAGACGGCGCACCTGCAACCCGTCATAGGCGGCCTGCGTGTCGCTGTCCTGCATCAGGGCCAGCAGATCCTCGTCGTAGATCTCCTTCTTGCGGTCGGCCAGGGCCTTGAAGCGCACGAAGATGTCGGCCAGCTGGTTGTCCGCCACCTCGAAGCCCAGATCCTTCAGCTTGGCGCGCAGGGCCGCGCGGCCCGAATGCTTGCCCATCACCAACGAGGTTTCGGTCAGGCCGACATCCGCCGGGCGCATGATCTCGAACGTCTCGGCGTTCTTCAGCATGCCGTCCTGATGGATGCCCGATTCATGGGCAAAGGCGTTCTTGCCGACGATGGCCTTGTTGAACTGCACGGCAAAGCCCGACACGGTGGCGACCTTGCGGCTGATCGCCGTCAGCTTGCGGGTATCGACGCCGGTGGTGAAGGGCATGATGTCGTTGCGCACCTTCAGCGCCATCACGACCTCTTCCAGCGGGGTGTTGCCCGCGCGTTCGCCGAGGCCGTTGATCGTGCATTCGATCTGCCGCGCCCCGGCCTCCACCGCCGCGAGGCTGTTGGCCGTCGCCATGCCCAGATCGTCATGGCAATGGGTCGCGAAGATGATCTCGTCGGCACCGGGCACGCGCTCCAGCAGCATGCGGATCAGGGCGGCGGATTCGCGCGGCGCGGTATAGCCGACGGTGTCGGGGATGTTGATCGTGGTCGCCCCGGCCTTGATCGCGATCTCCACCACGCGGCAGAGGTAGTCATGCTCGGTCCGGGTGGCGTCCATGGGCGACCATTGCACATCGGCGCACAGGTTGCGCGCATGGGTCACGGTGTCGTGGATCCGCTCGGCCATCTGGTCCTGATCGAGGTTCGGGATAGCACGGTGCAGCGGCGAGGTGCCGATGAAGGTGTGGATGCGCGGGCGGGCGGCGTGCTTCACCGCCTCCCAGCAGCGGTCGATGTCGCGGATATTGGCGCGCGACAGCCCGCAGATCACCGAATTGCGCGAATTGCGGGCGATGGCCGACACCGCCTCGAAATCGCCGATGGAGGCGATGGGAAAACCCGCCTCGATGATGTCCACGCCCATCTCGTCCAGCATGGCGGCGATTTCCAGCTTTTCGGCATGGGTCATCGTCGCGCCGGGGGATTGTTCGCCGTCGCGCAGGGTGGTGTCGAAAATGAATACTTTGTCTTGCATGTGCTTCTTCCTTGCTTCGCGTGGGGGCGGGCGCTGGTCACCTCTGAGCGGTCGCGCCCGGGGGCACGCTCAGAGGCGCGTAAGAAGAAGCAGGCCGCGGGTGCGGATGCGGGCGGAGCCCCGCCGGATGATATGTTGGTCCCGTGCCATATCCCGGACTATAGACAGCGCGAACCGCGTGGCAACCGTAAATAAAGGGCAGGAAATCTGCCCTATAGCCATTTCCGGCGGCGGAACCACAGATAGGGCAGCAGCGCCGAAACGGCCATCGCCCCCAAGGCGATCGGGTAGCCGTATTGCCAGCCGAGCTCCGGCATGTCGCGGAAGTTCATGCCATAGACGGTGCCGACCAAGGTGGGCGGCAGGAACAGCGCGGCGGCGACCGACAGCGCCTTGATGATCTGGTTCTGCTCCACCCCGATCAGGCCGATGGTGGCGGCGTGCAGGAAGGTCAGTTCCTGTTCGGTCTGCGCCTCGTAGGCCGAGAGGGATTTCACGTCGCGCTCGATCGCCTTCAGCCGTGCCGCCCCCTTGGAGGACAGGCGCGCGACGTTCGGCGCGGGTTCGTCCTCGGTCTTGGCGGCCTTGCCCGATGTCGCATCGCGCAGGAAGGGCAGCAGCCGGTCGAAGGACAGAAGGCTTTCGCGCAGGATCGACAGGGTGCGATTCTGTCGGCCCAGCCGCTGCACCAGCCGCTTCAGATCCTGTTCCTGCGGTTCGGCGGCATCCTCGAAGAACACCATGTCCGAGATGGTGTTCAGATCGGCCGACACCTGTTCCAGCACATCGGCGATCCGCTCGACGAATGCCTCTAGGATGGTGGCCATCAGGCGCGGGGCGGTGTCCGATTCCCCCGGATTGCGGGCCACGCGCGCGGCGATGGTGCGCAGCGGCACCGGATTGGCGTGGCGCACGGTGATCAGCACCTGCGGCAGCAGCACGAAGGTCACCTGCGCGCGGCGGGGGCGGCCATCGGCCATGCCCTCGATCACGGCCACCGTCATCACGAGGGCGCGCCCGTCCACATAGAGGCGCGAGCTGTCCTCGATTTCGGTCATCTCGGCGCGGGTGGGAACGGCGATGCCGACCCGCTCGGCGATCAGGCGTTCCTCCCAGCGGGTGGGATTGCACAGGTCGATCCAGAGCGCGGGTGCCCCCGCCTCGGGCACCCCTTCGGCGCTGCAGAGCGCGCCATCCGTCAGGCTGTGGTATTCGATCATGCCGTCAGGCTTGCCCGCGCGCCGGGGCGTGGGCAAGTGGAAAGATCAGCCCTCGGGGGTGATGCGCACGATGGTGGAGGGGCCGCCCCGTTCCTCGGTCACGGCATAGATCGCGCCTTCGGGGCCGACGCGCACATCGCGCACCCGCGCCTCCAGCGGGAAGCTTTCCTCGTAGAGCACGCGCTCCCCCTCCATATGCAGCACGCGCACATCCCGCGTCACGAGGCCGCCGACGAGGATCGCCCCGTCCAGATCGGCAAAGAGATCGCCGTCGTAGAAGGCCATCCCCGACGGCGCGATCACCGGATCCCAATAATAGAGGGGCTGCTGCGTGCCCGCGCGCTGCGTGATGCCATCGCCCACCGGATCGCCGGAATATTCGATGCCATAGGTCACTTCGGGCCAGCCGTAGTTCAGCCCCGCCTCGGGGCGGTTCAGTTCGTCCCCGCCCTTGGGGCCGTGCTCGATCATCCAGAAACGCCCGTCGGGGCCGAGCGCGGCCGACTGGGTATTGCGATGCCCAAGGCTCCAGATCTCGGGCATGGCGCCGTCTTCGCTGACGAAGGGATTGCCCTCGGCGGGGGTGCCATCGGCGTTGATGCGGATGACCTTGCCGAAATGGGTGGTCAGATCCTGCGCCAGCACGCGCGGTTCGTCATCCGAACGCTCGCCCACCGTCAGCCAGATCACGTCGTCGGGGGCCACGACGATGCGCGAGCCGAAATGCTTGTCGCCGTCATAGGTGGGCTGCTGGCTGAAGATCGTCTCCACATCCTCCAGCCGGGCGGTGCCGCCGTCCTCCACCAGACGGGCCTTGGCAAGGGCGGTGCCGTTGCCATCCGCCCGCGGTTCGGAGAAGGAGAAGAAGATCGTGCCGGTCTGCGCGAAATCGTTGCCAACCGCGATGTCCAGAAGACCGCCCTGACCGCGGGTGTCCACCTCGGGCATCCCCTCCAGTGCCGGGCCGGGCACGCCGTCGGTCAGGATGTGGATCGCGCCTTCCTTGGCGGTGACGATCATGCGCCCGTCCGGCAGGAACTCCATCGCCCACAGATGCGGCAGCCCTTCGGCCACGGTTTCCATCGCGGCGCGGGTGGGCTCGGGCGGCTGCGGTGCGCGGGTCTGCCCCTCGAAGGCGGGAACCTGATCGGCGCCGTTCGGGTCCTGCCGGTCGATGGGCGGCCGTGGGTCCTGCGCAAGGGCCGGCAGGCCAAGGCAGAGGGCGAGGGCGGTCGTGACGGACAGGCGGTGCATGATGATCCTCCGGTTCGGTGCTCCGAAGGATCATAGCGCGGGGGCAGGGGTGGGGGCGGCGCGGATTGTCGCAGCCCCCCGGTGGATCAGCGGGCCGGGGGCTGGCCGTCCGTCCAGATGCCGCTGACGGTTTGGCCGTTGGCATAGGTCATCGTGCCCTGACCGTTCGGCTGATTGCCCGCGAAGCTGCCTTCGTAGAGATCGCCCGTGGGATAGGTCAGCACCCCGTCGCCCGAGAATTCGCCGCCCTTCCAGCCGCCGTCATAGCTGAAGCCATCGGGGCGGGTCAGTTCGCCTTGACCCTCGCGCTCCCCCCCCACGAAATCGCCGGTATAGACGGTGCCGTCGGGGAAGGTGGCGGTGCCCTGACCGTTGCGCTCTCCGTTCGACCATGCGCCCTCGTAGCGGTAGCCGTCGGGGCGGATCAGCGTGCCTTGTCCGTCATAGCGCCCTGCGGCAAAGCCGCCCTCGTAGGTGGTGCCATCGGCCTGCGCGACCTTGCCCGTGCCCTCCATGGCGCCGCCCTTCCAGCCGCCCTCGTAGCTGCCGCCATCGGCATAGGTCAGGCGGCCCTGACCGTCAGGCTGCCCCTCGGCCCAAGTTCCGTCATAGACCGAGCCGTCGGGATAGGTGGCGGTGCCGGTGCCCTGCATCCGCCCGTTCGCCCATGCCCCATCATAGCGGTAGCCGTCGGGGCGGGTCAGGACGCCATGCCCCTCGCGGCGGTCCTCGATGAACTCCCCCTCGTAGATCTCGCCGCTGGCATAGCTGGCGCGGCCGGTGCCGTGGCGCTTGCCCGCAAGGAACTCCCCCTCGTAGCGATCGCCATTGGGCTGGGTCAGCGTGCCGTGCCCCTCGATCCGGCCGTCCACCCAATCCCCGTCATAGCTCATGCCGTCGGCGGTGGTCAGCGTGCCGTGCCCGGACGGCGCGCCCGCCGCCAGCGTCCCCTCATAGGTGGAGCCGTTGGCATAGGTGATGGTGCCTTGGCCCGATTTCTGCCCCGCGACCCAGTCGCCGTCATAGGCATAGCCGTCCGGCGCCTCGATCCGGCCCTTGCCGTCGGGCTGGCCATCCTTGAACGCGCCGACATAGCGGGTGCCGTCGGCATAGACGGCCTCGCCCTCGCCGGTGCGCTGCCCGCCCGTCCATGCCCCGTCATAGGTAGAACCGTCGGCGAAGGTGATCCGGCCGCGCCCCTCGGGCTGACCGGCGACGAACTGCCCGACATAGACCGACCCGTTGGGATAGCGCGCCGTGCCTTCGCCCTCGATCGTGCCTGCCGTCCATGTGCCGGTATATTCGAAGCCGTTCGGCATCCGGTAGGTGCCCTGACCCTGCTGCAGGCCATTCTCGAACGCGCCTTCGTAGACGGAGCCGTCATCGTACTGCTTCGTCTGGATGTCCTGTGCGGCGGCCGAAAGGGCGAACCCTGCCGTCAGGGCGGTGGCGATCCAGATCTGTCGGGCCATGCGGGATTCCTCTGCGTGTCGCGCCAAACCTTAGTGAATCGCTCGGCTTGCGGCAAGCGGAGGCGCGAGGGTGCGGCGGCGCACAGCCGGCCCGCGCATATGCGCAGTTGGTGCAGACGCCGCCGC
Organism: Falsirhodobacter algicola; assembly: GCF_018279165.1. Lineage (GTDB taxonomy): Bacteria > Pseudomonadota > Alphaproteobacteria > Rhodobacterales > Rhodobacteraceae > Falsirhodobacter > Falsirhodobacter algicola. The sequence continues at coordinate 2,124,064 of NZ_CP047289.1, forward strand.
GCGCTAGGATATGCGCCATCCCTAGAAGCAGGAGCGCTGCATGACCCGGCTCGCCATCGTCTATTATTCCACCTACGGCACCAATTACCGCATGGCCGAGATCGCCGCCGCCGCCGCCCGTGACGCGGGCGCGGAGGTCCGCCTTCTGAAGGTGGCCGAAACCGCCCCCGAGGCGGTGATCGCCACCCAAGACGCGTGGAAGGCGCAGATCGACCGGACCGCCCATATCCCCGTCGCCACCCCCGAGGATATGGAGTGGGCCAATGCCTTCCTCTTTTCCACCCCGACGCGTTTCGCCGGTGCGGCCAGCCAGATCCGCGCCTTCATCGACACGCTGGGCGGCATGTGGGCGCAGGGCAAGCTGGCCAAACCCGCCAGCGTCATGACCTCCACCCAGTCGCCCCATGGCGGGCAGGAAACGACGATCATGTCGATGTACACGACGCTGATCCACTGGGGCGCGATCCTCGTGCCGCCGGGATACACCGATGCGTCGATCCAAAAGACCGGCGGCAACCCCTATGGCTATTCCCACACCCAAGGGACCGAGTTCACCGCCGACGTGGAGGCCGCGATCGGCCATCAGGCCCGCCGGCTCGTGACCGTGGCGGCGCGGCTGAAGGGCTGAGCCGTCCGCGCGGGGCTGCGGCCCCGCGCTTCGCTCTGGACCGTCGCGGGCGCTGCCCCTATAAGCGGCGCCATGAGATATCCGCACCCCATACGTCGAATTAGCGGCCCGGCGAGCTGACCGCCAGCGGCCCGCCGGGATGATCCTGCACGGCATTTCCCCTGCCACGACGATATGAGGATACGCTCCATGAGCGAGACCACCGCCCCCGCGCCCGATTACCGCGACACCGTCTTTTTGCCCGAAACCGACTTCCCCATGCGCGCGGGCCTGCCGCTGCGCGAACCGGAATGGCTGGAACGCTGGGAACGCATCGGCATCTATGACCGCCTGCGCGAAAAGACGGGCCGCACGCCCTTCACGTTGCATGACGGCCCTCCCTATGCCAACGGGCACCTGCATATCGGTCACGCGCTGAACAAGACGATCAAGGACATGATCGTCCGCTCGCATCAGATGATGGGGCATGACGCGCGCTACGTTCCCGGCTGGGATTGTCACGGCCTTCCGATCGAATGGAAGATCGAGGAGCAGTACCGCGCCAAGGGTCTGGACAAGGACGAGGTGGACATCGTCGCCTTCCGTCAGGAATGCCGCCGCTTTGCCGAAGGCTGGGTGGACATCCAGCGCGAGGAGTTCAAGCGCCTCGGGATCACGGGCAACTGGGCCGATCCCTACCTGACCATGGACTTCCACGCCGAGGCGGTGATCGCGGATGAGTTCATGAAGTTCCTGATGAACGGCACGCTCTATCAGGGGTCCAAGCCCGTGATGTGGTCGCCGGTGGAAAAGACCGCCCTCGCCGAGGCGGAAGTGGAGTATCACGACCATACCAGTCACACGATCTGGGTGCGTTTCGCCCACCGGGTGGCCGAAGGCGCGGCCTCGATCGTGATCTGGACGACGACGCCGTGGACGATCCCGCAGAACCGCGCCGTGGCCTACAACCCGGCCATCGCCTACGGCCTCTATCGCACCGACGAGGCCGAGGGCAAACCGTCCGAACTGCTGATCCTTGCCGATGCGCTGGCCGAAGGCGTGCTGACGCAGGCCAAGGTGACGGGCACGCGCCTGCGCGACGTGCCGACGACCGAGTTCGAGGGCGTGACGCTGGCCCATCCCTATCGCGGGATCGAGGGCGGAGAGGGCGAGTGGGACTTCGACGTTCCCATGCTGCCGGGCGATCATGTCACCGACGAGGCGGGGACGGGCTTCGTGCACACCGCGCCCAGCCATGGCGATGACGACTATCAGCTGGGGCTGAAGTTCGGCCTGCCCATGACCTACAACGTGGAGCCGGATGGCAGCTACCGCGCCGATCTGCCGCTCTTCGGCGGGCAGCACATCATCACCGCCGACGGCAAGGATGGCCCGGCCAACGTCGCCAACATCAAGGCGCTGGCCGGGGCGGGGGCGCTTCTGGCCAAGGGCAAGGTGAAACACTCCTACCCGCATTCGTGGCGGTCCAAGGCGCCGCTGATCTTCCGCAACACGCCGCAATGGTTCGCGGGGATCGACCGGCCGCTCGATGACGGTCTGGGCGCGCATGGCGACACGATCCGCAGCCGGGCGCTCGCCTCGATCGAGCGGCTGGTGACGTTCACGCCGGTATCCGGCCAGAACCGTCTGCGCTCGATGATGGAAACGCGGCCCGACTGGGTGCTCTCGCGCCAGCGGGCTTGGGGCGTGCCGCTGACCTGCTTCGTGAAGAAGGGAGCCAAGCCGGACGATGCGGGCTTCTTGCTGCGCGACGCCGAGGTGAATGCCCGCATCGTCGCCGCCTTCGAGGCCGAGGGCGCCGATGTGTGGTACCGCGACGGCTTCAAGGAAGAGGTTCTGGGCGACCGCGCCGCCGAGTACGAGCAGATCTTCGACGTGCTGGACGTGTGGTTCGATTCCGGATCGACCCATGCCTTCGTGCTGCGCGACCGCGCCGACGGCACCGAGGACGGCATCGCCGATGTCTATATGGAAGGCACCGACCAGCATCGCGGCTGGTTCCATTCCTCGATGCTGCAAGGGTGCGGCACGATCGGGCGCGCGCCCTATCGCAACGTCGTCACGCATGGCTTCACCTTGGATGAGAAGGGCATGAAGATGTCCAAATCCCTCGGCAACACCGTGGTGCCCGAGGCGGTGGTGAAGGAATACGGCGCGGACATCCTGCGTCTGTGGGTGGCGCAGGCCGATTACACCGCCGATCAGCGCATCGGCAAAGAGATCCTGAAGGGCACCGCCGACAGCTACCGCCGCTTGCGCAACACGCTGCGCTTCCTTCTGGGCGCGCTGAAGGACTTCTCCGAGGCGGAGCGGGTGGACGCGGCCGAGATGCCGGAGCTGGAACGCTGGGTTCTGCACCGCATCGCCGAACTCGATGCCGAGGTGCGGGCGGGCTATGCCGCGTTCGATTTCCAAGGCGTGTTCCAGAAGCTCTTCACCTTCTGCACGACGGATCTCTCGGCGGTCTATTTCGACATCCGCAAGGACGCGCTCTATTGCGACGCGCCGGATGCGCTGCGCCGCCGCGCGTCGCGCACGGTGCTCGATCTCGTGTTCCACCGGCTGGTGACGTGGCTGGCGCCGATCCTCGTGTTCACGACCGAGGATGTCTGGCTCTCGCGCTTCCCGGGCGAGGAGTCGTCGGTGCATCTGCGCGACATGCCTGAAACGCCCGCAGGCTGGGCGGATGCGGCGCTGGCCGGTAAATGGCAGGCGATCCGTTCGGCCCGCCGCGTGGTGACGGCCGCGCTGGAGGTGCAGCGCAGCGCCAAGGTCATCGGGGCCAGCCTCGAGGCCGCGCCCGTGGTGCATGTGGCCGATGCGCGCCTTCTGGCCGCGCTGCAATCGGTGGATATGGCGGAGATCTGCATCACCTCGGGCCTGTCGCTGACGGGCGCGCCCGCCCCGGCCGAGGCCTTCACGCTTGCGGATGTTCCGGGCGTCGCCGTCGTCTTCCAAGAGGCGGAGGGCGAGAAATGCGCCCGCTGCTGGCAGATCCTGCCCGATGTCGGCACGCATTCCCATCCGCAAACCTGCGCCCGCTGCGACGCGGCGCTGGGCTGACGACAGACGGCGAAGGCGCCCCGCGCCTTCGCCCCGCCGCCCTCAGGCTTCGGCCCGACCGCGCGGCGGCACCAATTGCTGCGCGATCCCCGCCAGAAGCAGGTAGATCGAGGTGCCGACGAGGCCCCAATGCGCCCAGCTTTGCGGATCGAAGCGCACCCAAGCCGCCCATCCGGCAAAGACCGTCCACAGGATCGCCACCGGCAGGGACACCGTCCGCCACCGCTTCGTGCGCACCGGATGGATGAACTTCAGGTTCGTGAACATCGCCGCCGTCAGCGCCAGCGACACGACGAGGATCACCGTCTCGTTCGGGCGGATCGCGAACAGCACCAGCACGACCATGTTCCAGCAGCCCGGAAAGCCGGCAAAGGAATAGTCCTTCGTCTTCATCCGCGTATCGGCGAAATACACCACCGATCCATAGGTGATGGCGATGATGGTCAGCCAGCCTTCCCAGCCCGACAGCAGCCCCGACTGGAACAGCGCGAAGGCCGGGATGAACACATAGGTCAGATAGTCGATGATGAGGTCCATCAGCACCCCGTCATAGGACGGCCAGTTGCGATCGACCTGATAGCGGCGGGCCAGCGGGCCGTCGATTCCATCGACGATCAGCGCAACCACCAGCCACAGGAACATGACGGCCCACCGCCCTTCGACGGCGGCCAGCATGGCCAGCATCGAAAGGACCGCGCCCGTGGCGGTAAGCAGGTGGACGAACAGGGCTTTGAGGCGAAGATTCATGGCGGGGATCATGGACGTTCGCACCGCCCGGCGCAACTGGATCAGGCGCGGGGATGGGCGCGCGAATAGACATCCATCAGCCGCGCGGCATCGACGCTGGTATAGGTCTGCGTGGAGGACAGCGAGGCATGGCCCAGCAGCGTCTGGATCGTGCGCAGATCGCCGCCCTTGTCCAGAAGGTGCGTCGCGAAGGAGTGCCGGAAGGCATGGGGCGTCGCCGAAGCCGGCAAGCCCAGCCGCCGCCGCGCCTCGGCGACGGTGCGGGCCACCTGCGCGGACCCGAGCCGCCCGCCCTTGGCCCCCCGGAACAGCGGCCCCTCGGACAGATCCCACGGGCAAAGGCGGGCATAGCGGGCCACCGCCTCGCGGGTGATGGGCAGGGTGGGGATCAGCCGCTCCTTGCCACCCTTGCCGCGAATGCGCAGCACCTCGGGCAAAGGCAGCGCGTCGGCATCGAGGCCAAGCGCCTCGGAAATGCGCAGCCCGCAGCCATAGAGCAGCGTCACGACCGCCTGATCGCGGGCGGCGATCCATTCCTCGGGGTGATAGGCCACCTCGTTCAGCATGGCGCGGGCGGCGTCTTCGGCCAAGGGGCGGGGCAGGGTGCGCCGATAGCGCGGGCTGCGGGCCGACAAGACGACCGTGGCATCGCCGCCCTCCCGCTCGGCCAGCCAATCGGTGAAGGTCTTCACCGCCGTCAGCCGCCGCGCAAGCGAGCGCGAGGACAGCCCCGCCGCCCGCTCCGCCGCCATCCAAGAACGGATGTCGGTCTGCGCCACCTGCACCAGCGCCGCAAGGCCGTAGCCCTCGCCGCGGTGGCGGGCGAGGAAGTCGAGCCAGCGCGACACATCCGCCCCATAGGCCGTCACCGTCGCGGGCGAGCGGCCCTGCACCGAGGCCAGATGCGACAGCCAGCGTTCCAGCGCATCGCGCGCGGCGGGCGGGATCGCAAGGCTCATGACAGCCAGCGGCGCATCACCCGCTCGAACACGCCGGTGAGGAAGGTCAGGAGGTCGGTACCGTGCCCCGTGCGGAACTGGTCGGGATCCTGCGAGCCGAAGGCCAGCATCCCCGGACGCCGCCCCGCGCCCAGATCGAGGAGCAGCAGCGCCTCGGACCGGACCCAGGCCGTGCGGTCGCCATAGATCGTCTCCACCCCGCCGGCGGCGCGGCGCAGGATCACCGGCCCCTCGCGGCCCGCATAATCGGTGATGAATCCCGACGGCACGGCGCAGAGCACATCGTCGAACCGATCGAGGGCGGGGTCCTGCTCCTCCTCGCCGGTTTCGAGGACGAGGCGAACGGTGTCCACGCGCAGCGTCTCGCGGATGTCGCCCTCCAGCCCCTCCAGCAAAGCGGGGAAGGTCGGCGCATCGAGGATCTGCAGGATCGTGCGGTGGATCTGCGCCGTACCCGCCACGTTCTCGTAGGCGGCGGCGATGACGTGGCGATGCGTGTCTTCCAACGCGTCGAGCCGCGTTTCCAGACGTTCCATCGCCGCGCCGCGCAGATCGACGACGTTGCCGCCGCGCCGCGTATCCCCCGCCCGGATCAGCGCGCGCATGACGTCGTGATCCTCCAGCACCAGTTCGGGCTGCGACAGGATCCTGTCGCGCCAGTCGGTCGGTCCGTTGTTGGACTGCATCCCGCTCTCGTTCATTGTGGCCATGGGCACTATATCCGCGTGCGTGCGGCAGGCAACGCCCCGGTCGCGGATATGGACAAAGCGCGGCTTTCGTGAAACAGGTCGCCCGGCCCGAGCTCGGAGATTTCCCATGACCGTCGTCACCCGCTTCGCCCCTTCGCCCACCGGTTACATCCATGTCGGCAACCTGCGCACGGCGCTGATGAACTGGATGATCGCGCGCAAGGCGGGCGGTACCTTCATCCTGCGGCTCGACGATACCGATCAGGAACGCTCCAAGCAGGAATATGTCGACGCGCTGAAGGAAGACCTCGAATGGCTGGGCCTGACATGGGACCGCGAGGAACGTCAGTCGGCCCGTCTGGAACGCTATGCCGAGGCGGCGGATCAACTGCGCGCGGCCGGTCGTTTCTACGAATGCTTCGAAAGCCCGACCGAACTGGATCTGAAGCGCAAGAAGCAGCTGAACATGGGCCGCCCGCCGGTCTATGACCGCGCCGCCCTGCGCCTGACCGAGGACGAGAAGGCCCGCCTGCGCGCCGAGCGCGGCGGCTACTGGCGCTTTGAGTTGGATCAGAGCCGGATCGAATGGACGGACGGCATCCTCGGCGACATCTCGATCGACGCGGCCTCGGTCTCGGACCCGGTGCTGATCCGGCAGGACGGGCAGGTGCTCTATACCTTCGCTTCTTCGGTGGACGATATCGACATGGGGGTCAGCTTCATCGTGCGCGGGGCGGACCATGTCACCAACACGGCGACGCAGATCCAGATCATGCAATCCATGGGCGGCACCCCGCCCGGATTCGCGCACCATTCGCTGCTGACCGGCCCGCAGGGCGAGGCGCTGTCCAAGCGCCTCGGCACGCTGTCGCTGCGCGATCTGCGCGCCCGGGGGGTGGAGCCGATGGCCCTGCTGTCGCTGATGGCGCGGCTCGGCTCGTCGCGCCCGGTGGAACTGGTGCGGACCCACGAAGAGCTGATCGCGGGCTTCGAGATCGAGAGCTTCGGCGCGGCCCCGACCAAGTTCGACGCCGAGGATCTTTTCCCGCTGACCAAGCACTGGGTGCAGGGGCTGGATTTCACGGCGGTCGAGGCACGGATCGCCGCGCTCGGCGTTCCCGAGGCGCTGCGCACGCCGTTCTGGACGGTGGCGCGCGACAACATCACCGTGCTGGACGATCTGGAGGGGTGGTGGACGCTGTTCCGCGACGGCGCCGAACCGCAGATCGACCCGGAGGATGCCGATTTCGTGCGCGAGGCGCTGGCCCTGCTGCCCGAAGGCCCGTTCACCAAGGACACTTGGGGGGAATGGACGGCGGCGGTGAAGGGTGCGACGGGCCGCAAGGGCAAGGGCCTCTTCATGCCGCTGCGCAAGGCGCTGACGGGGCAGGCGCACGGGCCGGACATGGCCGATGTCATGCCCCTCCTGCAACGCATCCGCGCCGTCGAATGAGCGCAAGGTGCCGGGCGAAGGCCCGGCGCCGCTAGGCCTTGCGGCCGGGGTGGATTTCGTAATCGGTATCGCCGAAGACGACGCTGCCGGGCATCAGCGGATCGATGGAGCCGATCCGCGGATTGAGGAAGTTCAGACAGGCCCGCACATCGGTCTGGTCCACGCCCTTCATCCAAGATGGATCGAGATCCCACCATTTCACCTCCAGCAGGTTCTGGCAGATCTCTTCGTCGAACCGCATGCGGATCAGCCGTGCTGGACTGCCGGCGACGATGCTGTAGGGGGGCACGTCCTTGGTGACGACCGACCGCGCCGCGACGATCGAGCCGTGCCCGATCTTTACGCCGCCCTTGATCAGCACATCGCGCCCGATCCAGACATCGCATCCGATATCGACCTGCCGGCTGAGGAGGCGGCGGCTGGATCGGGGCACGTCGTAGAATCCGTCATCTCCCTGCGCCCAGCCATAGGATTTCAGGAAGACCGAGGATGTCCCGAGCGAGTCGAGGGGATGCTCCGGCGGGGCGCATACGAAATTGGCGCCCACCGCCGCGAACCGCCCGATGGAGACGGGGCCCGCAGAGGCCCCGGTCCTCATGATCGAGAATGCGCCCATGTACCGGACATGTTCCAGCGAGGAGGACGAGAAGCACTGCGCCTCAAAGCGCGTACCGCTCCTGACGCGTATGACCCGCTTCTTCCATGTGCCTTCGGTCTCGATCTTGAGTTTGCGCCGAAGGGTGTCCCAAGTGCTGATTCTCAGATCCATCGAATGCTTTCTTGTCTGATTGCGATGACGCCTTCCGGTCCCGGCGGACGGGGCCCATCAGGGGCAGACGCTAGCCGCAAGCGTAGCAGCCCAAACAGTGCCCGGAAAGTATAAACGGCGACTACCTAAGGATAAATTCATCCTAGAGTTGTGCGACAAGTGCGATATAGACCTGCGGAATCCGCCGCGTAAGGGCGTCCGCCGGGGGTGGTGTCGGGCCGCCCCGCGCCTGCGGGGCAGCCCGTGGAACGGATCAGTTCCGCGACAGCAGCGATTGCGGGCGGGCGCGGGCCAGCGTCTGGGTGATGCCGGCGGCCAGCACGGCCTTCAGCAGATCGCCCGGCAGGAAGACGGCCATGCTCAGCGCGATGGTCGGCAGGGCGGTCGATTGCGGGGCCAGAAGCCACAGACCGACGATCCCGAAGGGATAGAGGACGAGGATGCAGCCGATCACGCTGGCGCAGAAGGCCGTCAGACCCACGCCGCCGCGCCAGCGGCCCATGATCCAGCCCGTGACCATCGCCGCCACCGGCCAGCCCCAGATGAACCCCGCCGAGGGGCCGACGAAGGGCGCGAGCCCGCCGCGTCCACCGGCCAGAATCGGCAGGCCCATCGCCGCCACGAGCATATAGAGCCCGACCGCCAGCGCCCCGCGCTTCGGCCCCAGCACCGTACCGCACAGCATGATCCCCAGCGATTGGGCCGTGATCGGCACGCCCATCGGCAGGTGGATCTGCGGCATCATGGCCAGCGCCGCGATCAATGCGGCAAACAGCGCGATCAGAGAAAGATTCCGTTCCATCGTCCCCTCCATTTATGGAGGCGTTATGACATGCCGCCGCGCGCGCGCAAGGCCTCCGCCACATGGTCGGCATCGTCCAGCGTTCCGAGAAGAACCGCCGGCACCGTGCGCCAGCCGGGGCGGGACGGGCTGCGGGCGCGCCACGCATCGCGGGCTGCCGCATGGCGCGCCGCCGCGACCGGGATGAAGCGGATCATCAGCGCAATCGCCAGCGCCAACGCCTTGGGCGGCAGCACCGGCGCCAGCGGGCGCGCCAGCCGCGTGACGAGCGCGATCATCGCATCGAGCCGCGTCGTCATCGTCACAAGGTTCGCCGCCCCCACCGCCGCAAGGATGCGCAGGATCAGGACGGCTCCGGCCTCCGGGGCGCGCAGAACGAGGTGCCATGCCGCCAGCACGAGGATCAGCGGCAAAAGCGGGCGCATCACCCGCGCGCCCTCGGCCATGAAGGCCCGCCCGCCTGCGGCATAACCGCCCGCGACCCCCGCCAGCAGCAGCGCCAGCGGCAGCGGCCGTTCCAGCGCCAGCACCCCCGCCGTCAGCACCACCAGCGCCACGAGCTTCGGCGCGGGCGGGATGCGGTGCCATGGCGTGCGGATGGGGGAGGTGAGGGCGATCATGCGCGGGCCAGCCGCTCCATCTCGGCCACGAAATCGGGCAGCACGGCGGCCGGGGGGCCATCGGCGCGGATCGCCCCGCCTTCGAGCCACAGCACACGCTCGCACCCTTCGACGGAGGCGGGGTCGTGGGTGATGGTGATCAGCCGCTGCGGCAGATCGGCAAGGCGCCGCCGAAGGCGCAGGCGGGTCGGCAGGTCCAGCGCGGCGAAGGGTTCGTCTAGCAGGATCGTCTGCGGGGCCATCAGCAGGATCGACAGCAGGCACAGATACTGCTTCTGCCCCTGCGACAGGGTGGAGACCGGGCGATCCGCCCAATCCGCCCGCCCCTCGGCGGCCAGTGCGGCGCGGGCGGTCTCTTCGGCGTCGGGGCGGCCCATCTGGCGCAGCCCGAAGGACAATTCCTCGATCACCGTCGGGAAGATGATCTGATGGTCGGAATTCTGGAACAGGATCCCGATCGCGCCGAGCATGGCGCGGCGATCGGCGGGGTCCGCGCCCTCCACCTGCACGGTGCCGGCGCTTGCGGGCTGAAGCCCGGCCAGAAGGCGCAGCAGCGTCGTCTTGCCCGCGCCATTGCGGCCAAGGACGGCAATGCGCCGTTCCGTCAGATGCAGGGTCAGCGGCTGCAGCAGCCTGTGCCCCTGCACCGTCACCTCTGCACCCTGAAGCACGATTCCATCCATGCCGCCTGATGCCGCGTTTCCCGCGCCTAATCAAGTTAAGCGCACATTAACCGTTTTGCCGGCAAGACGGGGGCATGATCGACATTCTGCGCCTGATCCGTTCCCGCCGCGTCGGGGCCGTCACCTTCCACCGGCTTCTGGCCGAACACGGCAGCGCGCGCGCCGCGTTGGAGGCGTTGCCGGAGGCCGCCCGCGCCTCGGGGGTGGAGCGGTACGAGATTTGCCCCGAAGGGGTCGCGATGGCCGAATTGCAGCGGGGCAAGGCGGCGGGGGCGCGGCTGATCTGCTGGGGCGATGCGGCCTATCCGCCGGCGCTGGCGGCGATCGCGGATGCGCCGCCGGTGCTGTGGATGCGGGGCGATGCCGATCTGCTGGCGCGGCCGATGGTGGCGGTGGTGGGGGCGCGCAACGCCTCCAGCCTCGGGGTGCGGATGGCGCGCAAGCTGGCCTTTGCCTTGGCCGAGGCGGGGCAGGTCGTCGCCTCGGGGCTGGCGCGCGGCATCGACACCGCCGCCCACGAGGCCGCGCTGGAGGGCGGCACCTTGGCGGTTCTGGCGGGCGGGGTCGATGTGCCCTATCCGCCCGAGAATGCCGCCCTTGCCGAGCGCATCGCCGAGCAGGGCTGCCTGCTGAGCGAGCAGCCCCCCGGCACCCAGCCGCAGGCGCGCCATTTCCCGCTGCGCAATCGCATCGTCTCGGGCCTGTCGCATGCGGTGGTGGTGGTGGAGGCGGCGGCGCGGTCCGGTAGCCTCATCACGGCGCGCGAAGCGTTGGAGCAGGGGCGCGAGGTCTTTGCCGTGCCGGGCCATCCGTTCGATGCACGGGCGGCGGGCTGCAACCAACTGATCCGCGAAGGGGCGGTGCTGCTGACGCAGGCGGCCGAACTTCTGGCCGCCACCGGGCAACCGGCGGTCAATTTCGGGGCCCGGGTGCGGCGCGCCGCACCCCCGCCGCCGCCCGCCGCCGCCCCGCCGCGCATCCCGGCGGAGGGGCTGGAGGCGGCGATCCTCGACCGCCTCGGCCCCGCGCCCTTGGCCGAGGATCAACTGATCCGCGACCTTGGCCTCAGCGCCGCATCGCTGGCCCCGGCGCTTTTGTCGCTGGAGCTGGAGGGGCGGGTCGAACGGCAGTCCGGGGGCATGCTCTGCCGCGCCCCTCATTGACAAGTGGGGCGGACTGACCACATCTAGGCCCGCTGTCGAAGGGAAATGTGCATGGCTGTCGTCGTCGTCGAATCTCCGGCCAAGGCCAAGACGATCAACAAATATCTCGGGTCGGACTATACGGTTCTGGCCTCTTACGGCCATGTGCGCGATCTGCCGCCCAAGGACGGTTCGGTCGATACCGATGCCGATTTCGACATGAAGTGGGAGGTCGCGGCCGAAAGCCGCAAGCATGTGAAGGCGATCGCCGACGCGCTGAAGACCGACGACACGCTGATCCTCGCCACCGACCCCGATCGCGAGGGGGAGGCGATCTCGTGGCACCTGCAGGAGGCGCTGGCCTCCAGCCTGAAGAAGGGCAAGACGGTCCGCCGCGTCACCTTCAACGCGATCACCAAGGCCGCCGTGCAGGAGGCGATGGCCCGCCCGCGCGACATCGACGCCCCGCTGGTGGAGGCGTATCTGGCCCGCCGCGCGCTCGATTACCTCGTGGGGTTCAACCTGTCGCCGGTGCTGTGGCGCAAGCTGCCCGGCGCGAAATCGGCCGGGCGGGTGCAATCGGTCTGCCTGCGCCTGATCGTGGAGCGGGAGATGGAGGTCGAAGCCTTCCGTGCCCGCGAATACTGGTCGGTGAAATCCCAGCTTCAGACCCCCCGCGGCGCCGAGTTCGAGGCCCGTCTGACGGTGCTGGGCGGCCGCAAGCTGGACCGCTACGACATCGCCACCGCCGAAGCGGCCGAGCTTGCGGTGCAGGCCGTCACCTCGCGCGATCTCTCCGTCCGCTCGGTGGAGGCCAAGCCCGCCGCGCGCAACCCCTCCGCACCATTCATGACCTCGACCCTCCAGCAGGAGGCGTCGCGCAAGTTCGGCATGGGGGCGAAGGCCTGCATGTCCTCGGCGCAGCGTCTCTATGAGGCGGGGCACATCACCTATATGCGTACCGACGGGATCGACATGGCCCCCGAAGCGGTGATGGCCGCACGCGACGAGATCAAGCGCCGCTTCGGCGAAGATTACGTCCCGTCCTCGCCGCGGATGTACAAGAACAAGGCCAAGAACGCGCAGGAAGCGCATGAATGCATCCGGCCGACCGACATGTCCGCCTCGCCCGAGACGCTGCGTCTGGAGGCGGATCAGCGCAAGCTCTACGATCTGATCTGGAAGCGGACGCTGGCCAGCCAGATGGCGGCTGCGCGGCTGGAACGGACCACGGTGGATATCGGCAGCGCCGACGAACAGGTGGTGCTGCGCGCCACGGGGCAGGTCGTGATGTTCGACGGCTTCCTCGCCATCTACGAGGAAGGCCGCGACGACGACGCCGAGGACGACGGCCGTCTGCCGCAGATCATGCAGGGCGAGGCCGCCAAGAAGCTGGGCGTCACCCCCGAGCAGCATTTCACCCAGCCGCCCCCGCGCTATACCGAGGCGACGCTGGTGAAACGCATGGAAGAGCTGGGGATTGGCCGTCCGTCCACCTATGCCAGCGTGCTGACGACGATTCAGGACCGCGAATATGTCCGCAAGGACAAGAACCGCCTGTTCCCCGAGGATAAGGGCCGCCTCGTCACGGCGTTCCTGACCAACTATTTCAAACGCTACGTCGAATACGATTTCACCGCCGATCTGGAGGCGGAACTGGATGACGTGTCGGCGGGCGAGCGGACCTACAAGGACGTTCTGGCGCGGTTCTGGCGCGATTTCTCGGCCGCGATCGCCGAGACGGCCGATCTGCGCATCGGCGAGGTGCTGACCACCATCGACGAATTCCTTGCGCCGCATCTCTATCCGCCGCGGGGCGACGGGTCGGACCCGCGCGTCTGCCCGGTCTGCGAACAGGGGCGGCTGCATCTGAAGACCTCGCGCGGGGGTGGGGCGTTCATCGGCTGCGGCAACTATCCCGAATGCCGCTACACGCGGCCCATTTCGGGCGGCGAGGACGAGGGCGCGGCGGAACGCGTCCTTGGCGAGGATGACGCCGGGATTCCGGTCTGGCTGAAGACCGGGCGCTTCGGCCCCTATGTCCAGCGCGGCGATGCGACGGCCGAACAGCCCAAGCCCCCCCGCGCCAGCCTGCCCAAGGGCTGGTCCCCGGCGGATATGGATCTGGAAAAGGCCCTGCGGCTGCTGGATCTGCCCCGCTCCATCGGTCCGCATCCCGAGGATGGCGTCATGGTGGAGGCCGGGATCGGCCGCTTCGGCCCCTATGTGAAGCACGGCACCAAATACGCCAACCTGCCCGAGGTCGACGAGGTGTTCGAGATCGGCATGAACCGCGCGGTGGAGGTTCTCGCCTCCAAGCAGGTGCGGGGCCGTGCCGCCCCGGCCGAGCCGCTGCGACAACTCGGCGATCACCCCGATGGCGGCGCGCTGAGCGTGATGGCCGGGCGCTATGGCCCCTATGTCAAATGGGAGAAGGTGAACGCCACCTTGCCCAAGGAGCTTCAGCCCGAAACGGTGACGCTGGACGAGGCGATCGCGCTGGTGAACGAAAAGGCGTCCAAGGGCGGCAAGAAGAAGGCCGCGTCGAAAAAAGCCGCCACCAAGCCCGCGGCCAAGAAGGCCCCGGCGAAGAAGCCCGCCGCCAAGAAGGCCGCAAAGCCCAAGGCGGCGGACTAGGCCCGCGCCTCAGCCGCGCGGGTCGAGCAGGCGGCCCATGACGCTGGCGGCATGGATCGTGCCGATCGGCCGGCCGCCTTCGGTCACGGCGATCTCGGTCGCGCCATCCTTCAGGCGGGCCATCACCTCCCTCACCGGCGTCTCCGCCTCCACCGCAAGGGGGGCGGCGGTGGGGCCGGGGACCATCACATCGCGCGCCTTCAGGATCGACAGCGGATTCATATGGGCCACGAAATCGGCCACATATTCGGATGCGGGGTCGGTGATGATGTCGCGCGCGGTGCCGCATTGCACGATCCGCCCGCCATCCATCAACGCGATGCGGTTACCGATCTTGAACGCCTCGTCGAGGTCGTGGCTGACGAAGATGATCGTGCGCTTCAGCTTGGCTTGAAGGCCCAGAAGCTCGTCCTGAAGGCGGTTGCGGATCAGCGGATCGAGCGCGGAGAACGGCTCGTCCATCAGCAGGATCGGCGCCTCGGTGACGAAGGCGCGGGCAAGGCCGACGCGCTGCTGCATCCCGCCCGACAGATCGCCGACGCGCCGGTCGGCCCATTGCGACAGGTGCACCAGATCGAGCTGCGCATCCACCCGCTCGCGCCGTTCGCGCGCCGAAATGCCCGCGAGTTCGAGGCCGAGGCCCACATTCTCGCGCACCGTGCGCCATGGCAGCAGGCCGAAGCCCTGAAACACCATCGCCACCCGCGACAGCCGCAGGCGGCGCAGATCGCGCGCCGAGGCATGGGTGACCGACATCATGCGCGTGCCGTCATGCACCCGCACCTCGCCCCGCACCACGGGGTTGAGGCCGTTCACCCCGCGCAGCAGCGTGGATTTGCCCGACCCCGAGAGGCCCATCAGCACGAGGATCTCCCCCTCCTCGACCCGAAGCGAGCAGTCGTGCACGCCGAGGATCTGGCCCGTCGCCTCCTGCACCTCGGTGCGGCTGCGGCCGGCATCCATCAGGGGCAGGGCGCTGGCCGGGGCATCCCCGAACACGATGGAGACATTGTCGAATTCCACGGCGGTCATGTGCGCGTCACCTTCAGCATGCGGTCCAGCAGGATCGCCACGACGACGATGATGAAGCCCGATTCGAAGCCGAGCGCAGTGTTCACGGTGTTCAGCGCGCGCACCACCGGCACGCCCAGCCCGTTGGCGCCCACCAGCGCCGCGATGACGACCATCGACAGCGACAGCATGATCGCCTGCGTCAGACCAGCCATGATCTGCGGCAGCGCCCAGGGCAGTTCCACCTTCCACAGCTTCTGACGGGGGGTGGCGCCGAAACTCTCGGCCGCTTCCGTCAGCGCGGCCGGGGTGGAGCCGATGCCGAGCGCCGTCAGCCGGATCGGGGCGGGCAGCACGAAGATCACCGTCGCCAGAAGGCCCGGCACCATCCCAAGGCCGAAGAACACGATCGCCGGGATCAGATAGACGAAGGTCGGCAGCGTCTGCATCAGGTCCAGAAAGGGCGTGATCGTCTGCAGAAGGCGCGGGCGATGCGCGGCGGCGATGCCGATCGGCACGCCGATGATCATGGTCGTCGCGCAGGCGATGATGATGAGCGCGAGGCTTTCGGTCGTCGGTTCCCAATAGCCTTGGTTGATGATGAACAAGAAGCCCGCCAGCACCAGAAGGCAGGTCTTCCAGTTGCGCTGCAACGCCCATGTCAGCGCGACGAAGGCGGCCACGACGATCAGCGGATGCGCCCCCTGCAGGACGAACAGCACCGCCTCGATCAGGGTGTCCATCACGTCCGAGATGACGTCGAAGACCGGCCCGCCATTGGCGTTCAGCCAATCGAAGACCATCTTCGCCCATCGTCCCACCGGGATCTTGTAGTCCGTCAGCCAGTCGATCATGCCCATCCCTTGGTGTTGCCTGCCTCAGCAATGCGATTGGGCGGGGTACACCACCCCGCCGTCCGGGTCAAAGACCCAGCGCCTTGCGCACCGCCGGCAGGCCCTCGGCCCCGTCCACGGTGGTCACGCCGTCCAGCCACGGCGCGATCACGTCGGGATGGGCGGCGACCCACTGCTTCACGGCGGCATCGGCGGTCATCCCGTCATCGAGGATGAGGCCCATCATCTCATTCTCCATTGGCAGGGTGAAACGCTGCTGGGTCAGCAGGCGCGCGACATTGGGGCATTCCTCGGCAAAGCCCTTGCGCGCGATGGTGTTCACGACGCCCTCGCTGCCGAAGAACTCCTCGCCGCCTTGCAGATAGGTCAGATCGAAGCTGGCATTCATCGGATGCGGCGCCCATGCCAGAAAGACCACAGGCTCCTGCCGCGGATAGAGGCGCGAGACCTGCGCCAGCATCCCTTGCTCCGAGGATTGCACGATCTGCCACCCCTCCAGCGGGCCGCCCGCCTCGGTCAGGCCGATCAGGTATTCATTGCCCTCGTTGCCTGGCTCGATCCCGTAGATCTTGTGATCCAGCTCGTCGGCGAAGCGCGGCAGATCCTCGTAGCTCGTCAGCCCCTCGGCGGCGAGATAGCTCGGCACGGCGATGTTGTACTTCGTCCCCTCGAGGTTGACCGCCAGCGTTTCGATGGACCCGTCATCGAGATAGGGCTGCAACGCGGCCTCCTGCGAGGGCATCCAGTTGCCGAGGAACACGTCGATGTCACCCGCGCTCAGCGAGGCGAAGGTGACGGGAACGCCGATCACGTCCACGTTCACGTCATAGCCCAGCGCCTCGAGGATCTGGCGCGTCAGCGTCGTGGTGGAGGTGATGTCGGTCCAGCCGACATCGGACATGCGGACCGTATCGCATTGCGATTGGGCGGCGGCGGGGCCGGCGATGGCGGCCGCGGCGATGGCGGCGACAAGGGTAGGGGCGAGGGTTTTCATGCGAAGCTCCCGTGGGGACAGTATTGTTGATTGACGAGTCAATTAAAAAAGCGATAAGCCCGAGATGCAAGCATCGAGGGGTGATCATGCCGAAAATGGGTATGGAGCCTGTCCGCAGGGCGGCCTTGATCCAAGCGACGCTGGATGAGATCGGCCGCACGGGCACGCTGGAGGTGACGGTCGGGCAGATCGCGCGCCGGGCGGGCGTGTCCCCGGCGCTGGCGCATCATTATTTCGGCGGGAAGGAGGATCTGTTCCTTGCCGCCATGCGCGCCGTTCTGGTCGCCTATGGGGCCGAGGTGCGGTCCATGCTGCGCGGTCGCCATGCCCCGGCGGAACGGCTGTCGGCGATCCTGAACGCCTCCTTCTCCGTCAACCATTTCCGGCCCGAGATCATCAGCGTCTGGCTGAACTTCTATGTGCTGGCGCAGACGGTTCCGGCGGCGCAGCGGCTGCTGACGATCTATCAGCGGCGGCTGCATTCGAACCTCGTGGCTTGCCTGCGCCCCATGGCGGGCGCGCGTGCACCGGCCATCGCGGCCAGTGCCGGTGCCCTGATTGATGGCGTCTATCTGCGTCATGCGTTGCGCGATGTCATTCCGGACCCGGCTGCCAGCGTCACCATGGTGTTTGTTCTGATCGAGTCCGAAATCAAGGGAGAGACGTGATGAAAGCCCAACCGACCGCCAGTCATTTCATCGACGGAACGTGGGTGGAGGATGCCGCAGGGCGCGCCTTCGACGTCGTCTTTCCCGCGACGGGCGAGGTGATCGCCCGCCTGCACGAGGCCACCCCCGCCGTGATCGACCGCGCGCTGGCGGCGGCCGAGCGCGCGCAGCGGGACTGGGCGCGCCTGCGCCCGGTGGAGCGGGGGCGCGTTCTGCGCCGCGCCGCCGACCTCATCCGCGCGCGCAACGCCGATCTGTCGGTGCTGGAGGTGTTGGACACCGGCAAGCCCATTCAGGAGACGGAGGTGGCCGACTGGCCTTCGGGGGCGGATGCACTGGAATATTTCGCGGGCCTCGCCCCCACCGTCACCGGGGAAACCGTGCCGCTGGGCGCCGATTTCGCCTATTCCATCCGCGAGCCGCTGGGCGTCTGCGTCGGCATCGGGGCGTGGAACTATCCCAGCCAGATCGCCTGCTGGAAGGCCGCGCCCGCGCTCGCCATGGGCAATGCGATGGTCTTCAAACCGTCCGAGGTGACGCCCCTCGGCGCGCTGCAGCTGGCCGCGATCCTGACCGAGGCGGGGGCACCGCCCGGGCTTTTCAACGTGGTGCAGGGTTTCGGCGGCGTGGGCGCGGCGCTGGTGAGCGATCCGCGCACGGCCAAGGTGTCGCTGACGGGATCGGTGCCGACGGGGCGCAAGGTCTATGCCGCAGCGGCCGAAGGCATTCGCCACGTCACGATGGAACTGGGCGGGAAATCCCCCCTCATCGTGTTCGAGGATGCCGATATCGACAGCGCCGTGGGCGCGGCGATGCTGGGGAACTTCTATTCCTCGGGGCAGATCTGCTCGAACGGAACGCGCGTCTTCGTCCACCGCGCGGTGAAGGCGCGCTTCCTCGAGGCGCTGAAGGTGCGGGCCGAGGCGATCCGCTTGGGCGATCCGCTCGATCCCGGCACGCAGATGGGGCCGCTCGTCAGCGCGGCGCAGGTCGCCAAGGTGCGCGCGCATGTGGACCTCGCGCTGCGCGAGGGCGCGCGCCTCGTGACGGGCGGCGCGGGGGAGGGGATGTTCGTGCCCCCCACCGTCTTTGCCGAGGTGACGGACGCCATGACCCTGTCCCGCGAGGAAGTGTTCGGCCCGGTGATGGCCGTCCTTGATTTCGACGACGAGGCCGAGGTGATCGCCCGCGCGAACGCCACCGAATACGGGCTGGCGGCGGGGGTGTTCACCGCCGATCTGGCCCGCGCGCACCGCGTCGTGGCGCAGCTTCAGGCCGGAACCTGCTGGATCAACGCCTACAACCTGACGCCGGTCGA
The DNA here is from genome assembly GCF_018279165.1 of Falsirhodobacter algicola. Taxonomy (GTDB): domain Bacteria; phylum Pseudomonadota; class Alphaproteobacteria; order Rhodobacterales; family Rhodobacteraceae; genus Falsirhodobacter; species Falsirhodobacter algicola. The sequence continues at coordinate 2,143,101 of NZ_CP047289.1, forward strand.
ATCCTCGTTCGGCGGGGTGAAGGCGTCGGGGGTCGGGCGCGAGAACGGCCGCGCCGCGATCGAACATTACACCCAGCTGAAATCCGTCTATGTCGGGATGGGGCCGGTCGATGCACCCTACTGATTACGTCATCGTCGGCGCGGGCAGCGCCGGTTGCGCCATGGCCTACCGGCTGGCCGAGGCGGGGCGGACCGTCACCGTGATCGAACATGGCGGCTCGGATCGCGGGCCGTTCATTCAGATGCCGGGGGCGCTGTCCTTTCCGATGAACATGCCCCGCTACGACTGGGGCTTCAGCAGTCAGCCCGAACCGCATCTGGGCGGGCGGCGGCTGGTGACGCCGCGGGGCAAGGTGATCGGCGGGTCGTCGTCGATCAACGGAATGGTCTATGTGCGCGGCCATGCGCGCGACTACGACCACTGGGCCGAGGCCGGGGCCGAGGGGTGGTCCTTTGCCGATGTGCTGCCCTATTTCCAGCGGATGGAGCAGTGGCACGGCCCGGTGCCCGATGACGGATGGCGCGGCACGGATGGCCCACTGCACATCACCCGTGGCCCGCGCCGCAATCCGCTGTTCGATGCCTTCATCGCGGCGGGGCAGGAGGCCGGCTATCCCCGGACCGAGGATTACAACGGCCGCCAGCAGGAAGGCTTTGGCCCGATGGAGGCGACGATCTGGAAGGGGCGGCGCTGGTCGGCCGCCAGCGCCTATCTGCGCCCCGCCTTGCGCACGGGCCGCGTCACGCTGATCCGGGCGATGGCGCAGCGCGTGGTGATGGACGGCGCCCGCGCCACCGGCGTGGAGGTCCTGCGCCGCGGCCGGGTGGAGGTGATCCCCGCCGCGCGCGAGGTGATCCTCGCGGCCTCGTCGATCAACACGCCGAAACTTCTGATGCTGTCGGGGATCGGGGATGGGGAGGCATTGGCCCGCCACGGGATCGAGGTCCGCGCCGACCGTCCGGGCGTGGGCGCGAACCTTCAGGATCATCTGGAGGTCTATGTCCAATACGCCGCGCTGCAGCCGAACACGCTGTTCCGGTATTGGAACCTGCCGGGCAAGCTGCGGGTGGGGCTGCAATGGATGTCGCTGCATAGCGGCCTCGGCGCGTCGAACCAGTTCGAGGCCTGCGGCTTCATCCGCCATGCCGCCGGGGTCGAATATCCCGACATCCAGTACCACTTCCTGCCGCTGGCCGTGCGCTACGATGGCCGCGCGGCGGCCGAGGGGCATGGTTTTCAGGTGCATGTTGGGCCGATGCGGTCGAGATCGCGCGGCACGGTGACGCTGGCCGATGCCGATCCCGGATCGGACCCGGTGATCCGCTTCAACTACATGTCCCATCCCGAGGATTGGGCCGAGTTCCGTGCCTGCATCCGCCTCACGCGCGAGATCTTCGCCCAAGAGGCCATGCGCCCGCATGTGAAGCACGAGATCCAGCCCGGCGCGGCCCTGCAATCGGACGATGCGATCGACGCCTTCATCCGGGAGCATGCCGAAAGCGCCTATCACCCCTGCGGCACGGCCCGGATGGGGCGCGCGGACGATCCGATGGCGGTGGTCGATCCCGAATGCCGGGTGATCGGCGCCGAGGGGCTGCGCGTGGCCGACAGCTCGATCTTTCCGCGCACCCCCAACGGCAATCTGAACGGGCCGAGCATCATGGTGGGGGAGCGGGCCTCGGATCTGATCCTTGACCGGCGCCTGCCTCCCGTGCATCTGACCCCGTGGATTCACCCCGATTGGGCGGAGAGCCAGCGCTGAGTTCACTTTCGGGTGTGCAAAATCCTGCCTTTGAATTAGCCTTGACGCGGCACGGTGCTAGTTGTCCATGCCACGGAGAAGGGGATGGTCCCCGACCCGAGCTTTTAGGAGTGAATCATGTCGCTGACCGCCCGCATCACCTGCGCCCTCTTCGTCGCCGCGCTGGCCGCCGCCTGCGCCCCCAAGCGCGAGGAAGTGGTCGTTACGCAACCCGCCCCTGTCACCACCGAGCCGACCTATACCGGCAAATACGGCAGCTGATGATGACGCGCGGCGGGGCATCGCGCCCCGCCCGCCTTTGACTGGACCACCATGCAGAAACATCGCGGGTTCCCGGGCCGCCTTACGGGAACCGATCACCAATTCACCATTCGCCGCGCCTCCAAGGAGGGGCCGACGAAGATCATCCGCCGCGAACGCTTCCGCGACCGCAAGAACGTGGACCGCGCCGCGGACGAAGCGTTCATGGCCGCGCTCTGGGCGCATTTCGGCGAGGACCCGTTCGAGCGGGGCAATCTGGACGCCGGCCGCCTGTCATGGCTGTTCGGCCGCGAGGTGGTGCCCGCCGAGGATCCGTTCGACCCGCAGGATTACGACGCGCTGCTGCGCATCGACCGCGCCCGGGCCGAGGCTGCGTTCCCCGCCGTCTTCGCCCCGGATGCCCCCCCGGTCACCTTCGACGACGATGACTGGGACGACTGACACGAACCGTGATCGCCGTCGGCGTCGCCCCGCCGAGCGCGCGAGGACGTGAAAGAATGAGCCTTTCCGCCGTCACCGGTTCGGATAGATTGCCCTGATAAGAATGTACGAGGAGGCCGAGCAATGGCAAAAACGAAAATCATGATCCTGGGCGCAGCGCTCGCGATGGCCGCTGTGGCGGGCTGCTCGCCGCAGCCCTATGGCAACGCCTATGGCTACAACAACTCGCCCGTGAACAATGCGGCGGTCCGCACGCTGGGCGGCGCAGCCGCAGGTGCGGTCATCGCGGACGCCACGGGCGGCGGCAAGACCAAGGGCGCACTGATCGGCGCCATCGCGGGTGGCGGCTCCTGCGCCGTTCCCGGCCAGAACTGCAACTGATCAAAAAGGCCGCCTTCGGGCGGCCTTCTTCATGCGGCCTGACGGGAGTTGATCTCATCCCAGGCGCGGTTGATGTGGATCAGCCGCTCCTCGGCCAGACGGATCGCCTCGTGCGGGACGCCGCGGGCCACCAGCACATCGGGATGGTTGGCGCGCACGGCCTTCTTCCACGCGCTGCGGACCTGCTCCAGCGGGGCATCGGCCTCGACGCCCAGCACGTCATAGGGATCGCAGCCGTTCGGCCCGGCGAAGCGGTTGCGCAGCAGCCGGAAGCACCGATCCCCCACGCCGAAGATGCGGGCCACTTCGCGCAGGAACAGATCCTCGGATTCCGAATAGGTGCCGTCGGCGGTGGCGATCTGGAACAGCCCCTCCAGCACATCGGTCAGCACCTCGCAATCGCCGCGGAACATGTCGGCGATCTTCTGGGCATAGGCGTCGAACCCCGCCACGTCCTGCCGGGCGAGGTTGAAGACGCGGGCGGCGTTCTGCTCCTCCCCCTTGGGGATGGCGAAGATGCGGCGGAAGGCGGCGACTTCGCTGCGCGACACCTCGCCATCGGCCTTGGCCATCTTGGCACCAAGGCCGATCACCGCGATGGTGAACGCGACCGAACGTTCCGGAGGCATGCGCAGCCGTCCGAACACCTCGGACAAGGGTTCGCCATGGGCAAGCGCCGCAAGGGCGGCGGTGATGCGGGACCAGATGGACATGACGCCCATCATAGCGCGTTCCGCGCCGTCTGTCAGAGGAATTTCTGCATCAGAAGCAGATCGAGCCATTGGCCCCATTTGAACCCGCAGCGCGGGATCGTCGCGGCCATCTCGTATCCGAGGGCGGCGTGAAAGCCGATCCCTTCGGTATTGGCCGAGCTGACCCCCGCGATCATGGAGTTCACGCCCCGCGCCTTGGCATGATCCTCCACCGCGCCCATCAGCGCCCGGCCAAGGCCGCGCCCCTTCGCGCGCGGCACGAGGCTGACCGTGTTTTCCATGGTGAAGCGGTATCCGGGGCCGCCGCGGAACTGGGCATAGGTGGCAAAACCCATGATGTCCTCGGCATCCTCGGCGACGAAGAAGGCAAATCCCTGACCGTGCCGTTCGCGGATCGCGGCCTCCACCTCGGCCGGGGTCTTCTCCACCTCCGAGAAATTGGCGAGGGTGTCGGTGATCATGACGTTCCAGATCGTACGGATCCGGGGGGCATCGGCCAGCGTGGCGGGGCGGATCATCGCAAAGCCTCCTTCGGGGGGATGGGCGCGTGGCTCATGGCTCGCGGATTTCGGAACTGGCCTGCAACGCGTTCACCAGCGATTTGAACCGCGACTGCGCCACCTCGCCGAACAGGGCCTTGCCCTGCGTCGTCAGGCGCAGCGTCAGCACGCGCTTGCGCGGCTTCCACGACAGCTCTCCGGCCTGCGACAGATCGTCCATCGCGAACATCGCGCCAAAGCGCATGGCCTTGCCCAGCACCTCGGCATCGCGCAACTCCTCGGCATCGAGCAGCGAGAACAGCCGTTCGAACCGGGTGCCCGCGCGGCTGTTCTTGTAGCGGTGCAGCAGCGCCAGCCCAAGGAAGACCCGCCCCGGATGGTCCAGCCCGCCGAGGTTGGCGCGCGTCGCGTTGTCGAAACACAGCTCGGCCCGGTAATCGGGATGGGCGCGCCATGTCGTATCGTGCAGCAGGCAGGCGGCCTTCATCAGGCGCAGCCGGTCGGCGGGCGCATCCTCGAAGATGGGCAGCAGGAACTGGAACAGCGTCTTGCCGAAGCCGGGCATCCGGGCCGAACTCGCCTCGCTGGCGCGGGCCGCCTCGATCAACGGATCGCGTTCGCGCAGGCGTTTGGGCATCTGTTCGTACAGCAGCCCCTCGCGGATCCCGTAGGAGGAGATGTCGATCTCGGACGGATCGAACATCTCCACCAATTCGCGCAGCACTTCGCAGGCATAGGGCACGAGGTCCATCCGCTCCGCCGATGTGCCGGTGGCCGAGCGCAATTCGCCAAGGTCCGAACGCCCGATCCAGTCCAGCGTCTCCAAGAGGTCGGCGGGCTGCATGCGGTATTCGTGCAGCACCGTCAGGGGATAGTGCCGCCGCTCCATGTCCAGCCGCGCGATCACCCGCCACGACCCGCCCACGAGGAAGATGCGGTCGCGGCGCGGCTGGATCAGATCGCGCAGCGGCTCCAGCACCTCGCGGATATGGGCGCGGCGTTCCTTCACGCCGCCGGGCACCTGTTGCAGGCGGAACGGGCCGAGCGGGGTGGTGCCGCGGGCGCCGACCTCGCCGGTGCTGATGCGCGCCAGTTCCATCGAGTTGCCGCCGATGTCGCAGACGATGCCCTGCGCGCCGGGCCAGCCCAACAGCACGCCCTGCGCCGAAAGGCGCGCCTCCTGATCGCCGTCGATCACCCGCAGCTTCAGCCCGGTCAGCGCCTCCACCTGCGCGTGGAATTCCGGCCCGTCCTCGGCCTCGCGGACGGCGGCGGTGGCGACCACGCTCATATCCTTGATGCCCATGCCGCGCGCCAGCACGGCAAAGCGGTGCAGCGCCGCCAGCGCCCGTTCGCGCCCCTTGGGGTTCAACCGGTTCGTCTGCGCCAGACCGAGGCCCAGACCGCACATGACCTTTTCGTTGAAGAAATAGGCCGGGCTGCGGGCCGCGCCGTCGAACACGACCATCCGCACCGAGTTGGAGCCGACATCCACCACCCCGACCCGGCGCAGCGCGCGCACGGAGGGATCGTTGAACAGGGGGCGCCCGAAGAGGGCGGCCTCCTGGGCGGTGGTCGGTGTCACACGGGTCATTCTCGTCTCCCTGACGCGAAAGATGATCGGGCTTGGGCGCTCACTCGGCCTTCCTCGGATCGTCGAAGCTGTGGGTCAGGCGCGGCACGTCCTTGTCCCCGGCGGTTCCCCGGCCCGAAAGCGAGGGGTTCTCCATGAAGAAGCAATGGCAGGAGAAGAGTTTCTCCCCCGGTCCGGCTTCGGGGCGCAGATAGCGCCCGTCGGCGGTCAGCACCCAGCTTTGCGCCTCGTCGGCCATGTTGGCGGCCATGATCTGATCGGTGATCTGCGCCTTGACGGTGGGGTTCGTAGCCTCCACCAGCGTCTCGACGCGGCGGTTGAGGTTGCGCCCCATCCAATCGGCCGAGGAGAAGAACACCCGCGCCTTCTTGGAGGGCAGCCCCTCGCCATTGCCGAAGCAGACGATGCGGCTGTGTTCGAGGAACCGCCCGACGATGGATTTCACGCGGATATTCTCGGACAGGCCCCGGATGCCGGGGCGCAGGCCGCAGATGCCGCGGATCACCAGATCGATGCGCACCCCGGCGCGGCTGGCGGCATAGAGGGCGTCGATCACCTCCGGCTCGATCAGGGCGTTCATCTTGGCCCAGATGGCGGCCGGGCGGCCCGCACGGGCATGGGCGGCCTCGGCGGCGATCAGTTCCAGCAGGCGGGGCTTCATGCCGCTGGGAGAGATGGCGAGGTTCTCCAGCCCCTCGGGCTGCACATAGCCCGAGAGGTAGTTGAACACCTTGGTCGCATCCCGCCCCAAGGCGGCATCGCAGGTGAAGAAGCTCAGATCGGTGTAGATCCGCGCGGTGATCGGGTGGTAGTTGCCCGTCCCATAATGGGTGTAGGTGACGAGGTGATCGCCCTCGCGCCGGACCACGGTGCTGATCTTGGCATGGGTCTTGTAGTTGACGAAGCCATAGACGACATGCGCCCCCGACCGTTCCAGACGGCGCGACTGGCGGATGTTCGCGGCCTCGTCGAAGCGGGCCTTCAACTCGACCAGCGCGGTGACCGATTTCCCCGCCTCGGCCGCTTCGCACAGCGCCGAGACGATCGGGCTGTCGGTGGAGGTGCGATAGAGCGTCTGCTTGATCGCCAGCACATCGGGATCGTTCGCGGCCTGTTGCAGGAAACGCACCACCATGTCGAACGTCTCGTAGGGGTGGTGCAGCAGCATGTCCTTCTGGCGGATCGCGGCGAACATGTCGCCTTCGAAATCCTGCACGCGTTCGGGCACGCGCGGCGTGAAGGTCGGCCACAAAAGATCGGGGCGGGAGGAGAGGACCAGTTCCTTCAGGTCCGAGAGGCCGATCAGGCCGCGCACCTGAACGATCTCGTCGTCGGTGACGGCAAGCTCGTCCTTGATCAGGGCGAACAGATCCTCGGGGGCGCCGGTGCTGATCGTCAGGCGGATCACATCGCCGCGGCGGCGGCGTTTCAGCGCCGTCTCGAACTCGCGGACCAGATCCTCGGCCTCTTCCTCCACCTCGAGGTCGCTGTCGCGCAGCACGCGGAAGGTGCAGTGACCGCGGCTGATATAGCCGGGGAACAGCCGGTCGAGATGCAGGAGCAGCAGATCCTCCAGCGGCAGGACCCGATGCTCGCCCGCGCGGCCGGGCAGGGCGATGAAGCGCGCCACCTGCGCCGGAACCGGCAGCAGGGCCTGAAGCGGGCGCCCGTCGCTGCTCCGCTCCAACTCCAGCCCAAGGCAGAAGCCGGTATTGGGGATGAAGGGGAAGGGGTGCGCGGGGTCGATCGCCAGCGGCGACAGGACCGGGAACACCGCCGACAGGAAATGCTGTTCCAGATGGCGCTGATCGGCCTTGGTCAGCTTGGACCGGGTCATCATGCGGATGCCCTGCGCCTGCATCTGGCGGCGCAGCTGATTGTAGACCAGCTGCTGGCGGCGCATCAGCCCGCGGGCCTGAACGTTGATCAGATCAAGCTGCTCCACCGGGCTGCGGCCATCGGCCGAATGGCCGGGATTGGACCGCCGCGCCAGCGCCCGAAGGCCCGCGACGCGCACCGTGTAGAATTCGTCGAGATTCGTGTCCGAGATGGACAGGAAGCGCAGCCGCTCCAGCAGCGGGACGTTCGGATTGGATGCCTCCTCAAGCACGCGCTGGTTGAAGCCGAGCCAGCTCAACTCGCGATTGAAGAAGCGCCCGGGGCCGTCGAGATCGGCGGCGGGCATCGCGACGGCGTCGCGCGGATCGGTGCGGAGAAAATCAGCAAGGGTCATGTCTGCGCGATATAATCCGCCTTGGCGCCTGTCGTGTGAATGTTTTGTAACAGGCGGGAAGCGCCCATGTCACCCGTTATCCTCCAGCACCTCGGTGGCGAGTTGACGCGTCACCGGGCGCTGCTGGGCCAGCGCCCGTGCATCGAGCGCGGCGACCAGCGCCCGCGCGGTGCCCAGATCGCGTTCCATCCGCGCCACGAGGAACGCCACGAGCGAGGGGGCCACCGTGATCTGCCGGTCGGCGAACAGCTTGACCAGCACCGCCGAGAGGAGCGGATCGTCCGGCGGTTCCAGCCGCGCGGTGGGCATCGCCTGCATCCGGCTGGCGGCATCGGGCAGGTCCAAGCCCCAATCGCGCGGCGGGGCCGAGGCCGTCACCAGAAAGGGGCGGCGGCGTTCGGCCAGAAGGTTGTGCAGGTGAAACAGCGCGGCCTCGGCCTCGGCGTCGCCGGCGAGGTGGTCGGCATCCTCGAGGGCGACGGCGGCCTCGCGCGCCAGCGCATCGAGATCCGTGCCCGGAAGCGCGGCGGAATCCACCAGAACGGCATCGGCCTCGGCGGCCCAGACATGGGCCAGATGCGTCTTGCCCGCGCCATGGGGGCCGATCAGGATCATCCGGCCCTGCGGCCAGTCGCGCCAGCCGTCCAGCGCCGCCAGCGCCAGCGCATTGGCCGGAGAGACGAACAGGTCCGCCCGTCCCAGCGCCGGCCGGGCCGGCAGGTCGAAGGCCAGTTGCCTCACCCCTGATCTTCCCCCGGAGATCGGTCCTCCACCCCGTGATACAGGCGGCTGGCGCGGTATTGCGACAGGCCGAACCGCGCCAGAACGCCGATCGCGGCGGCCACCGGCACCGCCACCAAGAGCCCGACGAAGCCGAACATCGCCCCGAAGGCCGACAGCGCGAACAGCAGCCAGACCGGATGCAGCCCGACCGAATGGCCGACGAGGCGCGGGGTCAGGATGTTGCCCTCCACGAACTGGCCGGATTGGAAGATCGCCCAGACGAGGATGATCTGCCACCATTCTCCCCAGAACTGGAACAGCGCGAGCCCGATCGCAAGCCCGCCGCCCACCAGCGCGCCGACATAGGGAATGAAGGTCAGAAAGCCCGCGATGGCCCCGACGATCGCGCCGAAGTTCAGCCCCGCCGCCATCAGCGCCACGGCATAATAGATGCCGAGCACGAGGCACACCGTCGTCTGCCCGCGCACGAAACCGGCCAGCGCGCGGTCGATCTCCTTGGCAAGCTCGCGGATGGTGGGGGCATGATCCAGCGGCAGCAGCGCGTCGATCCGCGCCACCATCTTGTCCCAGTCCAGAAGCATGTAGAAGGCCACCACCGGCACGACGATGATGAACACCACCGCGTTGATGACCCCGAAGACCGAGGTGATGAGCGTGTTGGCCATCTGCCCGCCGCGCTGCTGGATCGTCTGGCCCAGCGAATCGAGCGTCTGGCGGATGGTGGAGGTTTCGTCGTTCAGCTGCGGGAAACGTTCCAGAAGGAAGGTCTGCAACTGGCGGAAGATGTCGGGGGCCACGTTGATCAGCTGGGTCAGCTGGCTGATCAGCGTCGGGATCACCGCCAGCACCAGCAGCACCACGATCACCACGCCCAGAATGGCGATGATGGCGGTGGCGGCGGCGCGGTTCAGGCCCAGACGCTCCAGCCGGTCGGCCACGGGATCGAGGAAATAGGCCACCGCCCCCCCGACGAGGAAGGGCAGGATCACATCCCCGAGGAACCACAGCGTGATGAGGAACAGGAACGCGGCGACCCCCCACCATTTCGCCTGGTTGAACTCGGTCAGCCGCATCGGATCCTCATCGCTGTCATCTGACAGGAATGGCGCAAGCGGCTGTTCCGCGCAAGGGTTCGCGCAGGGTGCTTGCTTGCGGGGGGCCAACGCCCTAAACCCCATGCAACCCGTGATGTTGGAGCCGCCATGCGCCTGAGCCGCTATTTCCTGCCCGTCCTGAAGGAGACGCCGTCCGAGGCGCAGATCGTCTCGCACCGCTACATGCTGCGGGCCGGGATGATCAAGCAGCAGTCCGCCGGCATCTATTCGTGGCTGCCGCTGGGCTTCAAGGTCCTGAAACGGATCGAACAGATCGTCCACGAGGAGCAGATCCGCGTCGGTCACATCCCGCTTCTGATGCCGACGCTGCAATCGGCCGATCTGTGGCGCGAAAGCGGCCGCTACGACGATTACGGTCAGGAGATGCTGCGCATCAAGGACCGTCAGGGCCGCGAGATGCTCTATGGCCCCACGAACGAGGAGATGGTCACCGACATCTTCCGCAGCCATGTGAACAGCTACAAGGATTTGCCGCTCACCCTCTATCAGATCCAGTGGAAGTTCCGCGACGAGGTGCGTCCGCGCTTCGGTGTGATGCGCGGGCGCGAGTTCCTGATGAAGGACGGCTATTCCTTCGACATCGACCGCGATGCGGCGCTGCATGCCTACAACCGCCACATGGTCAGCTATCTGCGCAGCTACGAGCGGATGGGCCTGACGGCGATTCCGATGCGCGCGGCCTCCGGCCCGATCGGCGGCGACAACACGCATGAATTCCTCGTCCTCGCCTCCACCGGCGAAAGCGAGGTGTTCTACGATGCGGCCGTGACCGATCTGGCGCTGGGCGCGCGCGACGTGGACATGGACGACCGCGCCGCCGTGCAGGGCATCTGCGACGAGTTCACCACGCTCTATGCCCGCACCGACGAGACGCATGACGCGGCCCTGTTCGAATCCGCCGTTCCCGAAGACCGCCGCCGCGTCGGCCGCGGCATCGAGGTCGGTCAGATCTTCTACTTCGGCACCAAATATTCCGAGGCGATGGGCGCCAACGTCGTCACCGCCGATGGCAGCCGCGTTCCGGTGGAGATGGGCAGCCACGGCATCGGCGTCTCGCGCCTGCTGGGCGCCATCATCGAGGCGAGCCATGACGACAAGGGCATCATCTGGCCCGAAGGCGTGACGCCGTTCCATGTGGGCATCGTGAACCTCAAGCAGGGCGACGCCTCCACCGACAGCGCCTGCAACGCGCTTTATTCGGCGGTGATCGGCAAGGGGCTGGAGCCGCTTTACGACGACCGCGACGAACGGGCCGGGGCGAAGTTCGCCACGATGGACCTGATCGGCCTGCCGTGGCGCATCACCGTCGGCCCGCGCGGTCTGGCCGCCGGCAAGGTGGAACTGACCTGCCGCCGCACCGGCGAAAGCGAGGAGCTGTCGATGGAAGCGGTGGTCGACCGGCTCGGTCAGATCTACGCCGGCATCTGAGGGCGGGGGAACAGCGCATGGCGACCAGACCCTTCGCGGGCTTCGAATGGATGATCGCCTGGCGCTACCTGCGGGCGCGGCGGGCCGAAGGCGGCGTCTCGGTGATGACGTGGATCAGCCTTGTGGGCATCACGCTCGCGGTCTTCGCGCTGATCGCGACGCTGGCCGTCCGCTCGGGCTTTCGCGCGGAATTTGTGGATACGATCCTTGGGGCCAACGCCCATGTCACCGTCTATACCGCCGGCGGGATGAATGCCGACGGGACCGAGATCCGGGGCTTTTCCGATTTCGATGCGCTGTCGCAGCGGGTGGCGCAGGTGCCGGGCGTGACCCGGGCCGCGCCGCTGGTGAAGGGGCAGGTCATGGCCTCGGCCAACGAGATTTCGGGCCTTGGCGAAGTGTTCGGCATCCGGGCCGAGGATCTGCGCGCGATCCCCAGCGTCGGTTCGGGCGGCGAGGGCGATATCGGCCGCTTCGATCAGGGCATCGCGATCGGCGCGCAGATGGCGCGCGACATGGGGCTGCGCGTCGGCGACCGTCTGCGCCTGACCAGCGCCAACGGCGTGCGCACCGCCTTTGGCACCAGCCCGCGCGTGAACGCCTATGAAGTCGTCTATATCTTCAGCGCCGGGCGCTACGACATCGACAAGGTGCGCATCTACATGCCCTTCGCCGAGGCGCAGAGCTTCTTCAACCGCGAAGGCTTCGCCGATGAGGTGGAGGTGATGGTGCAGGACCCCGAACAGGTGGACCGCTACCTTCCCGATCTGGCGCAGGCGGCGGGGCCGGACGGCCTGCTCTGGACATGGCGGGACGGGGCGGGCAGCTTCCTGCGCGCTCTCGATGTCGAGGACAACGTGATGTTCGTGATCCTGTCGATCCTCGTGTTGATCGCGACGATGAACATCGTGTCCGGCCTGATCATGCTGGTAAAGAACAAAGGCCGCGACATCGGCATCCTGCGCACCATGGGCCTGACCGAAGGGTCCATCCTGCGGGTGTTCTTCATCTGCGGGGCGGGGACGGGCATCGTCGGCACGCTCTGCGGGGTGATCCTCGGCTGTCTTTTCGCGGTCTATATCGACCCGATCTTCAGCGCGGTGAACTACATCTCCGGCGGCGGCGTGTGGGATCCGGAGATCCGGGGCATCTATCACCTGCCGGCCAAGCTGCAACTCGGGGATGTCCTTTCGGCGGTGGGAATGTCGCTGGGGCTATCCTTCGTCATCACCATCTTCCCGGCCCGCCGTGCCGCCCGCATGAACCCGGTGGAGGCGCTGCGCTATGAATGAGATGCTGGTGCTGGATGGGCTGCGCAAGGGCTACAATGCCGGCCTGCCGAACGCGATCACCGTGCTGGACGGTGTGGACCTGACCGTCGCCCCCGGCGAGGTGGTGGCGATGGTCGCCCCATCCGGGGCGGGGAAATCGACGCTGCTGCACATCGCGGGGCTGCTCGATGCCCCCGATACCGGGCGGGTGGTGATCGGCGGCACCGATTATGCCGGCAAGGGCGACCGGGCGCGCACCGCCGCCCGTCGGCGCGAGGTCGGCTTCATCTATCAATTCCACCACCTGCTGCCGGAATTCACCGCCGCCGAGAACATCATCCTGCCGCAACTGGCGAACGGCACCCCCCGCCGCGAGGCGGAGGCGCGGGCCACGCAGCTTCTGGATCACGTCGGCATCGGGCACCGGGCCGATCACCGCCCCGCCGCCATGTCGGGGGGCGAGCAGCAGCGCGTCGCCTTCTGCCGCGCCCTTGCCAACCGTCCGCGTCTTCTGCTGGCGGATGAGCCGACGGGCAACCTCGATCCGGCCACCTCGGACCGGGTGTTCGCGGCGCTGATGTCGCTGGTGCGCGATACGGGGCTGTCGGCGCTGATCGCGACGCACAACCTCGAACTGGCAGCCCGTATGGACCGGATGGTGCGGCTGGAGGCAGGCCGTCTCGTCTGACGGATTGCCCCTGCCGCGCCGTGCGGGCCGCGAACCGTGGTCATGGCGCCGGAGGACTTCGCCACAACCCCTCGTCCGAACCCGTCACCTGCGCGGCAGGGGCGATGCGCGAAGAAGCAGAGGGAGGATCCACTCACGCATGGATCAAGCCTGCCACGTCCTTGGGCAGGCCCGTGCCGAATTCGGCGCCTTTCGGCCGTGAAAGAAGCATATGCCCGGAAATTGGGCGGCGTCGCTAGGTATCTGCCGCGATCGGCGCCTGCGTCTGTTCGCTCCAGCTTGCGATCTCGCAGGCCGTCAGGTGATCGAGGCGCGACAGGTTGCGATCCCGAAGCCCGTATTCGCCCAGCTTGCGGACGGTGTTGTGCAGATACTGCGCCCCCGATCCGCCATGGCCGCAGGCATGGGCCAGACGCCACGCCTGTTCCTCGGGGGGCAGGTGCACGACCATCGGCCCCTTCGGCCCGGCCCAGAAGGTCAAAGCCCGTTCCACCCCGCGATCGGTGCGGGCGGTGATCCAGCGCATGTTCTCCACCAACTCCCGCGCGACCAGTTCGCGCTTCAACAGGGCGCGTAGGGCCTCCATCTCTTGGCCCTCTGCGATCTCCATGACGAGGCCGGTGGCCGAGCCGCCGCGTTCCAGCGCCATCATCAGCCCCGGACAGTCGGGGCTGCCGCGCCATTGTTTGATCTCGAGGCAGAAGGACCGGTGCCAGCCATGCGCCACCGCCTTGCGCATCGGGCCGACGGCAAAGCCGGGATTCCAGATCAGGCTGCCATAGGCGAAGACGCCGATCGGGCCGTCCTGCGCCTTCAGGATCCCTTCGGCCAGGGCGGTGTAATCGTCCTCGGTCAGGGGGGTCCATCCCGGCGGGGGGCCGGGATCGGGAACTTCGCGCAAGGTGCGGCGGACGGCGGCGTCGGTCAGGGTCATGCAGGACATGGCTGACAGATGGCACCGGCCCGCCGTGTTTGCCAGATCAGACGTCCAGCTCTTCGACGAATTTCGCGTTTTCCTGAATGTACTGGAAGCGCAGTTCCGGCTTCTTGCCCATCAGGCGTTCCACGAGATCGGTCGCCTCGCTGTCCTCGTCGATGGAGACGCGGATCAGCTTGCGCGTGGCCGGATTCATCGTGGTGTCCTTCAGGTCCTTGGCGTCCATTTCGCCCAGACCCTTGAAGCGTTGCACGTCGATCTTGCCCTTGCCGCCAAGGCCCTTCTTCAGCCATTTCTCTTTCTCGGCATCGTCGGCCACATACATCCGCCGCGCCCCCTGCGTCAGCCGGTACAGCGGCGGACAGGCCAGATAGAGATGCCCGCGGTCGATCAGCGGGCGCATCTGCGTGAAGAAGAAGGTCATCAGAAGCGAGGCGATGTGCGCGCCGTCCACATCGGCATCGGTCATGATGATGATCTTGTCGTAGCGCAGATCGTCGATGTTGAAGCGGCTACCCATCCCGACGCCCAGCGCCTCGCAGATGTCGCGGATTTCGGCATTGTCGTTCAGCTTGCCGCTGGCCGCGCCCAGCACGTTCAGGATCTTGCCCTTCAGCGGCAGCAGCGCCTGCGTCTCGCGCGAGCGGGCGCCCTTGGCTGAACCGCCGGCGGAATCGCCCTCCACGATGAAGAGTTCGGTCCCGGCGCGGTTCTTGGCGGTGCAATCGGTCAGCTTGCCCGGAAGGCGCAGCTTCTTGGTCGCCGATTTGCGCTGCGTCTCCTTTTCGGCGCGGCGGCGCATCCGCTCCTCGGCCCGCAGCACGAGGAAGTCGAGGATCGCCCCCGCCGATTTGTTGTCCGAGGCCAGCCAGTTGTCGAAATGGTCGCGCACCGAGGCTTCGACATAGCGCACCGCTTCCTCGGTGGAGAGGCGGTCCTTCGTCTGCCCGACGAAAGACGGCTCGCGCACGAAGATCGACAGCAGCGCGCAGCCCCCCGTCATCAGATCGTCGCGGGTGATGTCGGCGGCCTTGCGGTTCTTTACCAGCTCGCCATAAGCCTTGATGCCCTTCAGGATGGCGGCCCAGAATCCGGATTCATGGGTGCCGCCTTCGGGCGTGGGCACCGTGTTGCAGTAGGAATGGATGAAGCCGTCGCGTGCGGGCGTCCAGTTGATCGCCCATTCGATGCGCCCCGGAACGCCGAACTTCTCCTCGAAGAGGACTTTGCCGGCGAACGGACGCTCGGCATAGGTGGTGGTGCTGCCCAGCGTTTCGTTCAGGAAGTCCGACAGCCCGTTGGGATATTGGAACACGGCCTCCGCGGGCGTTTCGGTATCCTCGATGGCGGTCTTCCAGCGGATCTCCACCCCGGAAAAGAGGTAGGCCTTGGACCGGACCATCTTGTAGAGGCGCGCGGGCTTGAGTTGCAGATGGCCGAAGATCTCGGGGTCGGGATGGAAGGTGACGGTGGTGCCGCGCCGATTGGGGGCGGGGCCGACCTTCACCACCGGGCCTTGCGGCACGCCGCGGGCGAATTCCTGCACATAGAGCTCGCGGTTGCGCGCCACCTCCACCCGCATCCGGTCCGACAGCGCGTTCACCACCGAAGAGCCGACGCCGTTCAGCCCCCCCGAGGTGGAATAGGCCTTGTTGGAGAACTTGCCCCCCGCATGCAGCGTGCACAGGATCACCTCCAGCGCCGATTTGCCGGGGAATTTCGGATGCGGATCGACCGGGATGCCGCGCCCGTTGTCGCGCACGGTCACCGAATGGTCGGCATGCAGCTCCACCTCGATGCGGGTGGCATGACCGGCCACCGCCTCGTCCATGGAGTTGTCGAGCACTTCGGCCACGAGGTGGTGCAGCGCCCGTTCGTCGGTGCCGCCGATATACATGCCCGGACGCTTGCGCACCGGCTCCAGCCCCTCCAGCACCTCGATCGAAGAGGCGTCGTAGGTTTCGGGCGTCTGGGAGAGCAGATCGTCGGGCATCGTCATTCCTTCCGGTGGCCCGCCATTAGACCACCGGAGCGCGGGGCAGGCAAGTCAGGCCGGCTCCGCCTCGCGCAGGGCGAACATGGTGCGGAAGGCCGGACGGTCCTGACAGGTGCCGAGCCATGCCGACACCGCCGGGTACTGCGCCAGCAGCGCCGTATGCGACTGGGCATAGCGCAGGCATTCGGCCATGTTCAGATCGGCCACCGTGAAGCGTTCGCCCACGAGGAAATCGTGCCGCCCGAAATGGCGTTCCAGCACCGCCAGCGCCGGGCGCAGCTTTTCGCCGCTGATGCCGATCTGGGCCTGCGCCTCGGGGCTGTCGCCGCCGGCGGTGCGCGTCAGATGGATTTCCAGCGCCGCCGGTTCCAGCGCGGTCGCGGCCATCAGGGACCAATTCTCGATCATCGCCTGTTCGGCGTCCGTTGCGGGGCCGAGCGGCCCGCCATGCTTGCGCGCCAGATATTGGGTGATGGCCAGCGATTCCGTCAGGATCAGGCCGTCATCCTCCATCACCGGGATCTGGCCCAAGGGGTTGATGGCGCGAAACTCGTCGGAACGGGTGTTGAAGGGCGCATCCTCGGCCAGCGGCGCGTCGAGCCTGCGGGCCTGAATGACGGGGACGTGGGTGAAGGGGGTTCCCGTCTCCGCCAGCAGCCACAGCGGCCGGGACGCGCGGGAGCGATAGACACCATAGATCGTCAGCATGAGCAGCTCCTTGCAAGTGGCCGCAGCCAAACATGGAACGCTGCGTGAAGGGAAGCGGGATCGTCGTTTTTGCCGTTCACAATCGGCCTTTTCGGCAGGCATAAGGGGCGCAGCCAAGGAGCCCCCCATGTCCATGACCCGCGCCGAACACATCCGCGCCACGCTGACGCTCGGCCTGCCGCTGATCGGATCAAACCTTGCGCAGATGTCTCTGCATGTGAGCGATTCCGTGATGCTGGGCCGCTACGGCGTGGAGGAACTGGCGGCGGTGGTGCTGGGCACCTCCATGTTCTTCGTGACCTTCATCCTCGGGGCGGGGTTCGGGCAGGCGGTGATGCCGATGGTCGCCTCGGCGCTGGGGCGGGGCGATGAGGCGCAGGTGCGGCGCGATGCGCGCATGGGGCTGTGGCTCTCGATCGGCTATGGCATCTGCATCTATCCGCTGTTCTGGTTCAGCGGTCCGATCCTCGTGGCGGCGGGGCAGAATCCGGCCGTCGCCGCGCTGACGCAGGAGTTTTTGCGCATCGCGGGGGCGGGCATGGCCCCGGCGCTGCTGGTGATGGTGTTCAAGAGCTACCTCGCCGCGCTGGGTAAGACGCAGGTTGTGCTGTGGTCCACGCTGGCGGCGGTCGTGCTGAACATCGCGGTGGGCTGGCCGCTGATTTTCGGGCATCTGGGCCTGCCGGAGCTGGGGGTGCGCGGGGCCGCCATCGCCAGCCTTGCGGTGCAGGCGCTGAATGTGGGCGTGCTGGGCGGCTATGCCGCGCGCCACCCGGACCTGCGCCGCTTCGAATTGTTCCGCCGCTTCTGGCGTCCCGACTGGCCCGCGCTGTGGCAGGTGGCCCGGCTGGGCGCGCCCATCGGTGCGACGGGCCTTGCCGAGGCAGGGCTGTTTCAAGCGACGGCCCTGATGATGGGCTGGATCGGCACGGTGGAGCTTGCCTCCCACGGGATCGCGCTGGAGATCGCGGCGATGTCCTACATGGTGCATCTGGGCGTGGCGAGCGCGGCGACCATCCGCGTCGCGCGCTTCCACGGGCAGGGGGCGCCGGGGCTGATGCGGCAGGCCTCGGTCGCGGCCATCGGCATCTCGGTCGCGGTGGGGATCGCCGTGGTGGCGCTGTTCCTGTCAGTGCCGGGGGTGATCATCGGGCTGTTCCTCAGCGCGGGAAACCCTGCGACGCCCGCAATCATCGCCTATGGCTCCGGGCTCTTGGCGCTGGCGGCACTGTTCCAATTCGCGGATGCGATGCAGGCGATCGCGCTGGGGATGCTGCGCGGGCTGAAGGACACGCAGGTGCCGATGGTGCTGGCGATCGTCAGCTATTGGGGCGTGGGGCTGCCGGCGGGGTATATCCTCGGCTTCCCGCTGGGCTTTGGCGGGCACGGGCTGTGGCTTGGGCTGGTGGTGGGGCTGGGCCTTGCGGCGGTGATGCTGATGACGCGGTTCTGGCGGCGCGCGCCCGCCGCGTGATTGTGCGCGGGCCCCGTCTTGCCTATAAGCGGAGGGGAGTTCCCAGCCCGAAGGCCCGCCATGCCCACCGACCTGTCCCCCATCGACAAGGCGAAATTCGCCGCCTCCCGCCGCGCCGTGGATCTGGTGCAGGACGGCATGAAGGTCGGCCTCGGTACGGGGTCCACCGCCGCGTGGATGGTGCGCTGCCTTGCCGAACGCGTCCGCGAGGAGGGGCTGCGCCTGACCTGCGTCGCCACCTCCACCCGCACGGCGGAACTGGCGCGCAGCCTCGGGCTGACGATCGTGACCTTGGACGAGGCGAAATGGCTCGATCTGACGATCGACGGCGCCGATGAGGCCGATGGCGCGCTGAACCTGATCAAAGGCGGCGGCGCGGCCCTGCTGCAGGAAAAGATCGTGGCCACCGCTTCGGACCGCATGGTCGTCATCGCCGACGCCGCCAAGGAGGTCCGCGCCCTCGGGGCCTTCCCGCTGCCGGTGGAGGTGATCCCCTTCGGCTGGTCCGCCACGGCCCGCCTGATCGAAGAGCATCTGGCCGCGCAGGACGTGCTTGGCCATGACATCCGGCTGCGCATGGCGGGCGATCAGCCGCTGCGCACCGACGAGAACAACGTCATCCTCGATCTGCATCTGAAGCGGATCGGCAATCCCCGCGCGCTGTCGCTGATGCTGAACCAGATCGCGGGCGTGGTGGAGAACGGCCTTTTCATCGACATCTGCGACACGCTGGTGCTGGGCCATCCCGATGGCAAGGTCGAGACCGTCGAGGGCGGCACCCGGACCGAGGGGCGCGTGGACATCGCGGCCTCGGCCAATATCTTCGCCGATCTGGGGGAGTGAGGCCATGACATTCGATTACGACCTCTTCGTCATCGGCGGCGGTTCGGGCGGGGTGCGCGCGGCGCGGGTCGCGGCGGGCGATCACGGCGCGAAGGTCGCGCTGGCCGAGGAATACCGCATGGGCGGCACCTGCGTGATCCGCGGCTGCGTTCCAAAGAAGCTGATGGTCTTTGCCAGCGAATACGGCGAGACGGCGGTCGATGCTCGCGCCTATGGCTGGGATCTGGACGTGCGCGGCTTTGACTGGGGCCGGTTCCATGCGGGCCTTGCGAAGGAGCTGGACCGGCTGGAGGGGGCCTATCGCGGCACGCTGCGCAATGCGGGCGTCGAGACCTTCGATCAGCGCGCGGTGGTGATCGATCCGCACACGGTCGCGCTGGCGGATGGCACGCGCCTGACGGCCAAGCACATCCTGATCGCCGTCGGCGGGCGTCCCTTCGTTCCGACCTTCGAAGGGTCGGACCTTGCGATCACCTCGAACGAGATCTTCCACCTCGAGACGCTGCCGAAACGGGCGCTGATCGTGGGCGGGGGGTATATCGCGTCGGAATTCGCCTGCATCCTGAACGGGCTGGGCGTCGAGACGCATCAGTATTACCGCGGGGATCAGATCCTGCGCGGGTTCGATGACGAATGCCGCGCCCATATCGCAGCGCAGATGCAGGCGGACGGGGTGCAGATCCGCACCGGCACCGACATCGTGCGCCTGTGCCGCGAAGGGGACGGGATCGCCGCCACCGCCACGGACGGGACGACCGAACGGTTCGACATCGTCATGTATGCCACGGGCCGAGTGCCGAACACCGACGGCCTCGGGCTGGAGGCGGCGGGCGTCGCGCTGGGCAAGAAGGGCGAGGTGCCGGTGGATGACTATTCCCAGACCGCCGTGCCGTCGGTCTTTGCGGTGGGCGATGTCACGGACCGCATCGCGCTGACCCCCATCGCCATCCGCGAGGGGCATGCCTTCGCCGATACCGTCTTTGGCGGGCAGAAGCGGACGGCCGATTGGGATCTCGTGCCCTCGGCCGTGTTCACGCAGCCCGAATTCGGCACCGTGGGCCTTTCGGAAGAGGAAGCGGCCGCGACCGGCCCGATCGAAGTCTATGCCACGGCCTTCCGCCCGATGCAGACCTTGTTCGCCGGGCGGCAGAATCGTGTCTTCATGAAGCTCGTCGTGGCAGCCGAAAGCCGGCGGGTGCTAGGCTGTCATATCGTCGCACCCCATGCGGGCGAGATGATCCAGCTGGCGGGCATCGCAGTCAAGATGGGCGCGACCAAAGAGGATTTCGACCGCACCGTGGCGGTCCACCCCTCCATGTCCGAAGAGCTGGTGACCCTGCGCAAACCGGTGCGGAAAACTTGAACTTTGGGCAGGAAATGCCCAATCTGACATCAGCTTAAAGAAGGAATGTGGTCGCGATGGCGAATGGCGGGCCGTGGGGCGGCGGCGGAGGAAGTGGCGGGCAGGACCCGCGGGACGAGGACCGCAACCGCGGCGGCGGGCGCAAGCCCGAGGGCGGCGTGTCGGACATCGACCAACTGGTGAAGCGTGGGCAGGATCAGCTGCGCGTCATCTTGGGCGGCGGTGGACGCACGGGCGGGCCACGGCCTCCGGCCGGGGGCTCCGGCCCCTCGCCGAAGCTGATGGGCCTTGGGCTTGTGGTGGTGCTGGCGCTGGCATGGTGCTTCGCCTCCATCTACACGGTCCGGCCCGAACAGCGTTCGGTTCAACTGTTTCTTGGCGAGTTTTCGGGGATCGGGCAGCCGGGCCTGAACTTCGCGCCTTGGCCGCTGGTGACCCATGAGATCGTGGAAGTCACGGGCGAGCGCAGCACCGATATCGGCAATGGCCAGCAGGGCGACAACGATACCGGCCTAATGCTGACGCAGGATCAGAACATCGTGGACATCGCGTTCCAGGTGGTCTGGAACGTCGCCGATCCGTCGGCCTTCCTGTTCAACCTCGAAAACCCGGCCGAGACGATCCGCGCCGTGGCCGAAAGCGCCATGCGCGACATCATCGCCCGGTCGAACCTGTCGCCGATCCTCAACCGCGACCGCGGCGCGATCGCGAACGAGCTTCTGGGCGCGGTGCAGGGCACGCTCGACAGCTACAATGCCGGGATCAACGTGATCCGCATCAACTTCGACCGTGCCGACCCGCCCGAAGAGGTGATCGACAGCTTCCGCGAGGTGCAGGCCGCGCAGCAGGAACGTCAGCGCCTCGAGAACGAGGCCGGCGCCTATCGCAACCGCGTCCTTGCCGGCGCGCGCGGCGAGGCGGCCCGTGTGACCGAAGGGGCGGAAGCCTACCGGGCGCAGGCGGTGAACACCGCGCAGGGTGAGGCGAGCCGCTTCAACTCGATCTACGATCAGTATGTGACGGCCCCCGAGGTGACGCGCGAACGGATGTATCTGGAAACGATGGAGCAGGTGCTGGGCACGATGAACACGACGATCCTCGACGGTGTGACGGGCGAGGGGGGTGTGGTTCCCTATCTGCCGCTGGACCAGTTCGGCCGTACGCCGGGCCAGCAGGCGCAAGGGGGGGGCAACTGATGACCCGTGCCATCTACATCATCCCCGTACTGATCCTGATCCTCGTGGTCGCGCTGTCCTCGATCTTCATCGTGGACGAGCGGGAAAAGGTGCTCGTGCTGCAATTCGGTCAGGTGAAGGCCGTCCGCGAAGAGCCGGGCATCGGGTTCAAGATCCCGATGATCCAAGACGTCGTGCGCTATGACGGCCGCATCCTCAGCCTGCAGACGCAGCCGCTGGAGGTGACGCCGCTGGACGATCGCCGTCTGATCGTGGACGCCTTCGCCCGCTGGCGCATCATGGATCTGGTGGAGTTCCGCGAATCCGTCGGCACCGGCGGCATCGCCACCGCGCAGACCCGGCTGGAGCGGATCATGACCGCCGCCATCCGCGAGGTGCTGGGCGGCGTCAATTCCGACCGTGTGCTGTCGGATGATCGGATCCCGCTGATGGTGCAGATCCGCGACATCGCCCGCCGTCAGGCCGAGGCGCTGGGGATCGAGGTGATCGACGTGCGGCTGACCCGGACCGATCTGCCGCAGCAGAACCTTGCCGCGACCTATGCCCGGATGCAGGCCGAACGTCAGCGCGAAGCCGCCGACGAGATCGCCCGCGGCAATGAGGCCGCGCAGCGTATCCGCGCCGAAGCCGACCGTCAGGTCGTGGAAACGACCTCGCAGGCCAATGCCGATGCCGAGGTGATCCGCGGTCAGGCCGAGGCCGAGCGCAACCGCATCCTCGCCGAGGCGTATAACCGCGATCCGGAGTTCTTCGCCTTCACCCGCTCGCTTCAGGCCTATGGCAAGGCGCTGGCGCGGGACGGCTCCTCCATCGTGATGACGCCGAGCAGCGAGTTCTTCCGCTACCTTCAGGGGCCGACCGCATCGGCCGCGAATTGATCGCCGGGGCCGCCTTCGGGCGGCCCTTCGCACCGCTCTGCCGATTGTTGCAGAGTCTCACACCCAGTTGACGCTGCGCGACGGGTGTTTGCATTGCGCGAAACCCCGCCTACCTGCCATGTCAATGCTGCAACGTCCCGGCACGAGGCCGGGCCTGCGTCAACGACGAAAAGGAGTTCGGGGTGTCCAACGCCTTCATTACCCGCAAACGCAGATTTCTCCGCACGACGCTGGCCGCGAGTGTCGCCACTTCGCTCGCTTTCGGCGCCTTGCCGCTGGCCGCGCTGCCCGCCGCCGCACAGGATGCGCCGGCCAGCTTTGCCGACCTTGCCGAACGCGTCAGCCCGGCGGTCGTGAACATCACCACCACGACGACCGTCGCCGCGAACACCCAGCGCGGCCCGATGCTGCCCGAAGGGTCGCCCTTCGAGGATCTGTTCCGCGACTTCATGAACCCCGGCGGCGGCGATCCCGAGCCGCGCCGCGCCGAGGCGCTCGGGTCCGGCTTCGTGATCTCCGAGGACGGCTATATCGTCACCAACAACCACGTCATCGAGAATGCCGACGACATCTCGATCGAGCTGTTCTCGGGCAAGACGCTCAAGGCCAAGCTGGTGGGGACCGATCCGAACACCGACATCGCCCTCTTGAAGGTGGACAGCGACGAGCCGCTGCCCTTCGTGCCCTTCGGCGACAGCAATGCGATGCGCGTGGGCGATTGGGTCGTGGCGATGGGCAACCCGCTGGGGCAGGGCTTCTCGGTCTCCTCGGGGATCGTGTCGGCGCGCAACCGGGCGCTGTCGGGCACCTATGACGATTACATCCAGACCGACGCCGCCATCAACCGCGGCAACTCCGGCGGGCCGCTGTTCAACATGAGCGGGCAGGTGATCGGCGTGAACACCGCGATCCTGTCGCCCAATGGCGGCTCCATCGGGATCGGCTTCTCCATGGCGTCGAACGTGGTGCAGGATGTGGTGAAGCAGCTGCGCGAATACGGCGAGACGCGTCGCGGCTGGCTGGGCGTGCAGATCCAAGAGGTGACGCCGGATGTCGCCAATGCGATCGGGCTGGACCGAGCTTATGGTGCGCTGATCTCCGGTGTGCCGGACGGTCCGGCCAAGGATGCCGGGATCGAGCCGGGCGATGTGATCACCTCGTTCGCGGGGCAGGAAGTCTCCGACAGCCGCGATCTGGTGCGCCGCGTCGCCGATGCCCCCGTGGGCGAAAGCGTGCCGGTGGTCGTGATGCGCGATGGGCGCACGCAGACGCTGAACGTCAAGCTGGGCCGCCGCGAGGAAGCCGAGAGCGCCGCCAACGGCTCCCCCCAGCAGGAAGAGCGCCACGAGGGCGAAGTGCTGGGCCTGAGCGTCACGCCGCTGAACCCGCAGATCGCGCAGGAACTGGGCATGGATCCGCAGGACAAGGGCCTTGCGATCACCGGCGTCGACGAGATGTCCGAAGCCTATATGAAGGGCCTGCGTTCGGGCGATGTCATCACCGAGGCGAACCAAGAGCCGGTGGCGACGCTGTCCGACCTCGAGGATCGCATCTCGGCGGCGCGCGATGCGGGCCGCACCTCGGTCCTGATGCTGATCCGGCGCGAAGGGCAGCCGCGCTTCGTCGCGCTGAGCCTGGCGGACGACGCGAAGTGATCCAAGATGGGGCGGGCTACGGTCCGCCCCACTGGCAATTTGCCCGATCCTGGCCTATGTGCAGCCCATCAGAACGAGGGATGCCATGGCCAGGATCACGTATATCGAGCATGACGGCACCGAACATGTGGTGGATGTCAAAAACGGGCTGACGGTGATGGAAGGCGCGCGCGACAACGGCGTGCCGGGCATCGAGGCCGATTGCGGCGGGGCTTGCGCCTGCTCCACCTGTCACGTCTATGTCGCGCCGGATTGGGTGGACCGTCTGCCCGCACGCGATGCGATGGAAGAGGACATGCTGGATTTCGCATGGCAGCCCGATCCCGCACGGTCGCGCCTGACCTGCCAGATCAAGGTGTCGGACGCGCTGGACGGCCTCGTGGTGCAGATGCCGGAGCGGCAGATCTGATCCGGGGCTAGGGCCGCCGCAGGCGCAGCGCCGCCGCCGCCAAAAGCGCCGCGAGCGCCACCGCCCCCAATGTTCCGGACGCCGTCGCCACGGCCACCGTGGCCGCTGCGGCGGCGATCACGGCGGTCAGCAGAAGGATCAGGTGCGATATCGGCATCCCCGTAAGATGGGGAATGCGGGCCTGAAAACAAGGCTCGCGAATGTTCCCAGTCCGTTCTATGATACAAGTATGGGACCGACCGATGACACCTTCCGCCGCGGCCTCCGGGCGCGGGCGCGCGGGGCCGGCAGCAACGCCGCCGGCCGCTTCGAGGAGGAGGAGCGGCATGCCTTCGACGACGGCTGGGACATCCCCGAGGAGGACCGCCTGATCCGCACCGAGGTCCGGATCGAGCGTCCGCGTTCGGCGATCACCTACAACCGATCCCCCGATCTGCCCTTCGATCGGTCGATCAATCCCTATCGCGGCTGCGAGCATGGCTGCATCTACTGCTTTGCCCGACCGACCCACGCCTATCTGAACCTGTCGCCGGGGATGGATTTCGAAACGCGCCTGATCGCCCGGCCCGGCATCGGCCCCGTGCTGGAGCGGGAGTTGCGCGCCCGCAGCTATGTGCCGCGCACCATCGCCCTTGGCACCAACACCGACCCCTATCAGCCCGTGGCGGCCGAGTACCGTGTCATGCGCGAGGTGCTGGAGGTGCTGGCCGCCTTCGACCATCCGCTGGCGATCGTCACGAAGGGGGCCATGGTGGAGCGGGATCTCGATCTGCTGGCGCCGATGGCGGCGCGGGGGCTGGCGCGGGTCGGCATTTCGCTGACGACGCTGGATGCCGACCTCGCCCGGCGGCTGGAGCCGCGGGCCGCCGCCCCCGCCCGCCGGTTGGAGACGATCCGGCGGCTTGCGGCGGCGGGGGTGCCGGTGCGGGTGATGCTCTCTCCGGTCATTCCGGGGCTGACGGATGCCGAGATCGAGCCGATCCTTGCCGCCGCCCGCGATGCAGGTGCGACGGCCGCAAGCTGGATCATGCTGCGCCTTCCGCGCGAGGTCTCGCCCCTGTTTCAGGAATGGCTGCACACCCATGCGCGCACGCGGGCCGCCAAGGTGATGGCCCGGGTGCGCGATGTGCATGGCGGGCGCGACCACGATCCCGAATGGGGGCGGCGGATGCGCGGGCAGGGGGTCTGGTCCGAACTGATCGGCCAGCGTTTCAATGCCGCGATGCGCCGGACGGGGCTGTCGGTGCCCCAACCGGCGCTGCGCTGCGATCTGTTCCGCCCGCCGCCGCGGGCGGGGGATCAGCTGTCGCTGCTTTGATCGGCAAGCTGCGATTTGGCCAGAACCTCGCATTCGGCGAGTTTGGCGCGGATCGCGGCCTCGTCCTCGACGCCGTTCAGATCGGCGACCAGCTTGCGGATCACATCCTCGGGGCCGGCCTCTTCGAAATCGGCGCGGACGACGGCGGCGGCATAGGCGTCCGCCTCGTCCCCGGTGCGGCCCAGCCGTTCGGCCGCCCACAAGCCCAGAAGGCGGTTGCGCCGGGCCTCGGCGCGGAACTGCATTTCGGCATCCTGTGCAAAGCGCGTCTCGAAGGCGCGCGCGCGGTCGTTCATGTCGGGCATGGTATCCTCCTTTTCCCCATGAATCAGATGGGGGCGTACCCCCCTGCGGCAAGGGCGCGCCCTTGCGACCGAACGCCGCTTCAAGTATAGCGCGGGGATGGGGAGGGGTGGCCTTTGCGCCGCCCCGTCCGCGTTCAGGGTTTGGGGCGATGATGGCACGGCGTAAGAAGGTCTACGAAGGCAAGGCCAAGATCTTTTTCGAAGGACCGGAGCCCGGCACCCTGATCCAGTATTTCAAGGATGAGGCCGTGGATGACGGCGACCGCACCGAAGGGCGCGGCGTGCTGAACAACCGGCTGTCCGAATTCTTCATGTCCGGCCTGAACGGCGTGGGCGTTCCGACGCATTTCATCCGCCGCATCAACATGCGCGAGCAACTGGTCCGCATGGCCGAGATGCTGCCGCTGGAAGTGATGGTGCGCAACTATGCCGCGACCGGCATCTCCGACCGTCTGGGCATTCCCGAAGGCACGGCGCTGCCGCGTCCGATCGTGGAATACTACCTCAAGGACGACAAGCTCGGCTGTCCGCTGATCTCCGAAGAGCATGTGATCGCCTTTGGTTGGGCGAACCAGCAGGATCTGGATGACATCGTGGCGCTGGTGCTGCGCGTCAACGACGTTCTGTCCGGGGCGATGATGGGGGTCGGCATGCGGCTGGCCGATTTCCGGCTGGAGGTGGGGCGCATCTGGGAAGGCGATTTCATGCGCCTGATCGTGGCCGATGAACTGACGCCCGACAATTGCACGCTGTGGGATCTGCGCGGCCTCGATGCCGAGGGCAACCCGCGCGAACCCGGCCCGCTGCCCGAGATGTCGACCGAATTGGCGCGGCGCCTTGGGGTGCTGCCTTCGAACGTCACGCATACGACCAAACCCACGCTCATCAACTGAGGTGCCATGATGAAAGCCCGCGTTCATATCATGCTGAAGGACGGCGTCCTTGACCCGCAGGGCGAGGCTGTGCGCCGCGCGCTTGGAACGCTGGGCTTTGCCGGTGTGGACGGCGTGCGTCAGGGCAAGGTGATCGAACTGGACCTGACCGCCACCGACGCCGCCGCCGCCGAAGAGGAGGTGCGCCGCATGTGCGAGGCGCTTCTTGCCAATACGGTGATCGAGAAATACTCGGTCGAGATCATCTGAAGGGCAGGGCGGGCGGAATCCTGCCGCCACGCCATTTCCGCCTTCGATCCGGGCGCTCCTGCTGATAAGGCTGGAGTCTCTGACAAAGGAAGCGGGCCCATGAAACGCGACCACCCGCCGGAGATTCCGGCCGCGACCCCGACATCCGACCTGCCGCAGCCCGCACCGACGCTGGACCGCGAGACGGCCGCGATGATCGACACCCATCTGCGCGCGGTGGATATCGTGCGCATCCGTGTGCTCGGCGACGACCCTGCCGCCTCTGCCCCGGTGGAGGCGCATATCCTAGCCAAGGGCCTCGGGGTGGAGGTCTCGCTTTCGGAGCGGATGATCCCGCCGCCGCGCAACCGCTACGTCTTTCGCTATCAGGGGCGGACGGCGATTCTGACCATCGCCCCGGACATGCCCTAAGCGTCGAGGAAGATCCGCACCGTCTCTTCGAAGGCGCGCGGGTTGTCGGCATGCAGCCAATGGCCCGCACCCGGCAGCTTTACGACGTTGCCGCGCGGGAAGAGGCGGCGGATCAGGGGCCGGTGTTCGGCCTCGATATAATCGGAACGGCTGCCGGCGATGAAAAGGGTGGGGCCGTCGAACGGACCCTCCGCGCCGGGCCAGTCGAGGACCTTCGGCATCTCCCGCTCCAGCACGTCGAGGTTGATCTTCCAGCGCGGCGGATCGGATTTCAGATCCAGCGATTGCAGGAAGAAGGCGCGCAGACCGGCGTCAGGCTCCCGCGCTGCCAGCCGCTCGTCGGCGGCGCGCCGCGATGTCAGGCCCGTCAGATCGAGCCCCTGCATCGTGCGCAGGTTGTGCATCTGATCATGCGCATAGGGGACGGGCGCGATATCCGCCACCACGAGGCGCCGCACCAGCCCCGGCTGCGTCAGCGCCAGATGCATCACCGTCTTGCCGCCCATCGAATGGCCCAAGAGGTCCGCTTGCCCGCCATGGGCCGCCACCACCTCGGCCACGTCGGCGGCCATCGAGGGGTAGTCGTGCCGATCCGCCCGAAAGCTGTCGCCGTGATTGCGCTGATCGACCGCGATCACGTCCCGCGTTTCGGCCAGCGTTTTGGCGATGGAGTTGAAGTTCCGACCAAGGCCGAACAGCCCGTGCACGATGATCAGGGGCGGGGCGTCCGAAGGCGTGCGGGCTGGGTGGACGATCGTGTTCAGCATGATGAAAAAAGGGGGCCGAAGCCCCCTCCTCTTAGAGGTTCGGATAGAGGGGGAAGCGCTTGCAGAGGGCCTGCACCTCGGCGGCGACCTTCGCCTCGACCTCGGCATTGCCATCCTCGCCATGGGCGGCAAGGCCGTCCACCACCGCCACGATCCAGTCGGCGATCTGACGGAACTCCGCCTCGCCGAAGCCGCGGGTGGTGCCGGCGGGCGCGCCCAGACGGATCCCCGAGGTGACGAAGGGTTTTTCCGGATCGAACGGCACGCCGTTCTTGTTGCAGGTGATGTGCGCCCGGCCCAGAGCGGCCTCCGCGGCCTTGCCCGTCACCTTCTTGGGGCGCAGGTCGGCAAGGCAGAGGTGGTTGTCGGTGCCGCCCGACACGATGTCGATCCCGCCCTTCATCAGCTGATCGGCCATGGCGGCAGCATTGGCCTTCACCTGCGCGGCGTATTGCTTGAACTCGGGGCGCAGCGCCTCGCCGAAGGCCACGGCCTTGGCGGCGATGACATGCATCAGCGGGCCGCCCTGAAGGCCGGGGAACACGGCGGTGTTCATCTTCTTGGCGATCGCTTCGTCGTTCGTCAGAATCATCCCGCCCCGCGGGCCGCGCAGCGATTTGTGCGTGGTGCTGGTCACGACATGGGCGTGGGGGATGGGCGAGGGGTGCACGCCGCCCGCCACGAGGCCCGCGATATGGGCCATGTCCACCATCAGATAGGCGCCGACCTCGTCCGCGATGGCGCGGAACTCGGCCCAATCCCAGAAGCGGGAATAGGCGGTGCCGCCGGCCACGATCAGCTTGGGCTTATGCTCGCGGGCTTTGGCGCGGATGTCCTCCATGTCCAGCATGTGATCCTGCTGGCGCACGCCGTAGCTGACGACGTTGAACCATTTGCCCGACATGTTCACCGGCGAGCCATGCGTCAGGTGCCCGCCCGAGTTCAGATCGAGGCCCATGAACGTGTCGCCCGGCTGCAGCAGCGCAAGGAACACGGCTTGGTTCATCTGGCTGCCCGAATTGGGCTGCACATTGGCGAAGTTGCAGCCGAAAAGCTGTTTGGCACGTTCGATCGCCAGCGTTTCAGTCACGTCGACATGCTGGCAACCGCCGTAGTAGCGTTTGCCCGGATAGCCTTCGGCGTATTTGTTGGTCAGCACCGAACCCTGCGCCTCGAGGACGGCCAGCGACACGATGTTCTCCGAGGCGATCAGCTCGATCTCGTCGCGCTGGCGGCCAAGTTCGTCGGTGATGGTCGTGAACAGGTCGGGATCGCTGTCGGCCAGCGACTTGGTGAAATAGCCGGCGTCGATATGCGGGGCGGTCATGGGATTCTCCTGCGCGTTCCGTTGCGCGCTGTTTACCGCAGGCCCGCCCGGGCCGGAAGGCCGGATTTGCTCGCTCGCGCAATCGGCAGCTTGAGTTTTCCCATGGCGCGACGCAAGACTTGCGCCATGCACCATCCCACGCGCATCCATTTCGCCGCCAGCACCGCCCCCGTCGCCGAATTGGCGCTGGCGCAACTGACCGACATGCACGGTCAGACCGCGCGCGACGAGGCGGAGGCGATCGTCGCGCTCGGCGGCGACGGGTTCATGCTGCAAACCCTCCACGATCTGGAGGGGCGGGACATCCCCGTCTATGGCATGAACCGCGGTACGGTGGGGTTCCTGATGAACAGCTTCGCGCTGGAGGATCTGCCCCGCCGCCTTGCCGAGGCGGAGGTGGAGGTCATCAATCCGCTGGCCATGCGGGCCGAGACGATGGATGGCCGCATCCGCGAGGAACTGGCGATCAACGAGGTCAGCTTTCTGCGGCAGGGCGCGCAGGCCGCGCGGCTGCGGATCTTCGTCGATGGCCGTCTGCGGCTGGAGGAGCTGGTCTGCGATGGCGCGCTGGTGGCGACGCCCGCCGGATCGACGGCCTACAACTATTCGGCCCATGGGCCGATCCTGCCGATCGGCGCGGATGTGCTGGCCCTGACGGCGGTGGCGGCATTCCGGCCGCGGCGCTGGCGCGGGGCGCTTCTGCCCAAGACGGCGGTGGTCCGGTTCGAGGTGCTCGACCCGGACAAACGGCCGGTGATGGCGGATGCGGACGGGCGCTCCGTCCGCGACGTGGTCTCCGTCGAAGTCCGCTCCCGCCCCGAGATCCGGCACCGGATCCTGTTCGATCCGGGGCACGGTCTGGAAGAGCGGCTGATCCGCGAACAGTTCGTCTGATCAGCCGTATTGCGACACGGGCGTGCCTGCGATGGCCGCCATGTTCAAAAGGCCGCGCGCGGTGACGGCGGGCGTGACGATATGGGCGCGGTTGCCCATGCCCATCAGGATCGGCCCGACCTCCAGCGCGTTCGCCTTGATCTTCAGGATATTGCGCACGCCCGACGCGGTGTCGGAATTGGCGAAGACCAAGACGTTCGCCGCCCCGTCGAAGCGCGATTGCGGCAGCAGCCGGGCGCGCGACGCCTGATCGAGGGCGGTGTCGATATGCATCTCCCCCTCATAGGCGAAGTCGAGCGGCATCGCGTCCAGCATCGCCAGCGCCTCGCGCATCCGGCGGCCCGACCCGTTGTCGAGGTTGCCGAACTGCGAAGATGAACAAAGCGCCACCTTCGGCTCGATCCCAAAGCGGCGCACATGGCGCGAGGCACCGAGCACCGTTTCGGTGATCTGCTTCGGCGTCGGTTCGGAATGGATGTGGGTGTCGGCCACGAAGAGCGGCCCATCCTCGAGGATCATCAGGCTGAGCGCGCCGACCGGATGCAGCCCGTCCCGCGCAAGGATCTGCTCGATGAAATCCAGATGCCAGAGGTACTGCCCGAAGGTGCCGCAGATCAGGCTGTCGGCTTCGCCGCGCTGCACCATCAGCGCCGCGATGGCGGTGGTGTTGGTCCGCATGACCGACCGGGCCACATCGGGCGTGACGCCGTGGCGCACGCGCAGGTTCAGATAGCTTTCCCAGTATTCGCGATAGCGGGCATCGCTTTCGGGGTTCACGATGTCGAAATCGACCTCGGGGCGGATCTTCAGGCCCGCGCGTTCGGCGCGCATGGCCACGACCTCGGGGCGGCCGATCAGGATCGGCTTGTCGTTGGTCTCCTCCAGCATGGCGTTGGCGGCGCGCAGCACGCGCTCATCCTCGCCCTCGGCAAAGACGATGCGGCGGGCGTGCTGGGCCGACGCCTCGAAGACGGGACGCATGATCAGCGAGGAGCGGATCATCGAACTGTCGAGCCCGCGTTTGTAGGCGGCCAGATCCTCGATCGGGCGCGTGGCGACGCCGCTGTCCATCGCGGCCTTGGCCACGGCGCTGGCGACGACGCCCATCAGGCGAGGATCGAAGGGTTTGGGGATCAGATAGTTGGGGCCGAAGGTCAGCTGCTCTCCGGCATAGGCGGCGGCGGCCTCGGCGCTGGTGGTGGCGCGGGCAAGGGCGGCGATGCCTTCGATGCAGGCGATCTTCATCTCGTCGTTGATCGTCGTCGCGCCGACATCCAGCGCACCGCGGAAGATGAAGGGGAAGCACAGCACGTTGTTCACTTGGTTCGGGAAGTCCGAACGGCCGGTGGCGATCAACGCGCCGGGGCTGACCTCGCGGGCGAGGTCGGGCAGAATCTCGGGGGTGGGGTTGGCCAATGCGAAGATGATCGGGTTCTCGGCCATGCGGGCCACCATATCGGCCTTCAGCACGCCCGGCCCCGACAGGCCGAGGAACAGGTCCGCGCCCTCGATCACCTCGTCCAGCGTGCGCTTGTCCGTCGCTTGGGCATAGGCGGCCTTCTGGGGGGTCATCTCTTCGGTGCGGCCCTCGTAGACGACGCCCGCGATATCGCAGAGCCAGACATTCTCGCGCCGCACGCCCAGTTTCAGCAGCATGTTGAGGCAAGCGATCCCCGCCGCGCCCCCGCCGGTGGAGACGACCTTGATATCCTCCCACCGCTTGCCGGACACATGCAGCGCGTTGGTCGCGGCGGCGCCGACCACGATGGCGGTGCCGTGCTGATCGTCGTGGAAGACGGGAATCCCCATGCGCTTGCGGCAGATCTCTTCGACGATGAAGCAATCGGGGGCTTTGATATCCTCGAGGTTGATGGCGCCGAAGGTCGGCTCCAGCGCGCAGACGATATCGGCCAGCTTTTCGGGGTCGGCCTCGTTCACCTCGATGTCGAAGCAGTCGATATTGGCGAATTTCTTGAAGAGGACGGCCTTGCCCTCCATCACCGGCTTGGACGCCAGCGCCCCGATATTGCCGAGGCCGAGAACCGCCGTGCCGTTGGACACGACCGCCACGAGGTTGCCGCGCGCGGTGTAGCGGCTGGCATCCTGCGGGTTGGCCTTGATCTCGAGGCAGGCTTCCGCGACGCCCGGGGAATAGGCCAGCGCGAGGTCGCGTCCATTGGCCAGCGGCTTGGTCGCGCGGACCTCCAGTTTCCCCGGCCGGGGGAATTCGTGGTAGTTCAGCGCGGGATGGCGCGTTTTGTCTTGCCGCTGGTCGTCCATGGCGTCCTCCGAAAACTGGTTCGCTCTTAAACCATATACCTGTGGGCACAAGCCGCGCTTGCATCCCGTGCCGCCGGTGCCCACAGTTGGACCGAAGCAACGGAGCATGCAATGACCATTCCCGACCCGATCCTGCTGGCGGCCGCGAGCGAGGTTCGCCTGAAGGCTTACGCCCCCTATTCGAAGTTTCAGGTGGGAGCGGCGATCCGCGGGCGTTCGGGCCGGATCTATGCCGGATGCAACGTGGAGAATGTCGCCTATCCCGAAGGCACCTGCGCCGAGGCGGGCGCCATCGCCGCGATGGTCGCCGCCGGAGAGATCGAGATCGCCGAGATCCTGATCATCGCCGACAGCCCGGCCCCGGTGCCGCCCTGCGGCGGGTGCCGCCAGAAGATCGCCGAATTCGCGGGGCAGGGCGCGCCCGTGACGCTGTGCACCGTGGACGGGCAGGCGCGCGACATGACGGTGGCGGGCCTCTTGCCGGGGGCCTTCGGCGCCGAGCATATGGAGCGGAGCTGACGTGGACATCCGCACCTTCCTCTCGGCCCTGCGCCGCGGCGAGACGCCGGATGCGGCCGACATCGCCGCCTTTGCGGCGGGCCTCGCCTCGGGCGCGGTCAGCGATGCGCAGGCGGGGGCCTTCGCCATGGCGGTCTGTCAGCGCGGGCTGGGCGATGCGGGGCGCGTCGCGCTGATGCGCGCCATGCGCGATTCGGGCACGGTGCTGCATTGGGATCTGCCGGGGCCGGTGCTGGACAAGCATTCGACCGGCGGGGTGGGGGATTGCGTCTCGCTGCTGCTGGCCCCGGCGCTGGCGGCCTGCGGGGCCTATGTGCCCATGATCTCGGGGCGGGGGCTGGGCCATACCGGCGGTACCCTCGACAAGCTGGAGGCGATTCCCGGCCTGCGCGTCGATCTGACCGAAGAGGCGCTGCGCCGTCAGGTGGAGGAGACGCGCTGCGCCATCGTCGCGGCCAGCGATGCGGTGGCGCCCGCCGACCGGCGGCTCTATGCGATCCGCGATCTGACCGGAACGGTGGAAAGCCTTGATCTGATCACCGCCTCCATCCTGTCCAAGAAGCTGGCGGCGGGGCTGGAGGCGCTGGTGCTGGATGTGAAGGTCGGATCGGGGGCCTTCATGAAATCGATGGCCGAGGCCGAAACCCTTGCCGCCGCCTTGGTGGAAACGGCGCAGGGCGCAGGCTGCATGACCCGCGCCCTGATCACGGATATGAGCGAGCCTTTGTCCACCGCCATGGGCAACGCGCTCGAGGTGGTGGAGGTGATGGAGACGCTGACCGGCGCGGCCGTGAACGCCGCCCTGTGGGAGGTGACGGTGGCGCTGGGCGGCGAGGCGCTGGCGTTGGGCGGGCTTGCGGCCGATGCGGCGGCGGGCGAGGCGATGTTGGCCGATGCGCTCGAATCCGGGCGCGCCGCCGAATATCTGGGCCGGATGATCGCGGCGCAGGGCGGGCCGGCGGATTTCGTCGAACGCTGGCCCGACCGGCTGCCCTCGGCCCCCGTGGTGATGGATGTGCCCGCCCCGATGGAGGGGCATGTCACCGCCATCGACGGCGAGGCGCTGGGCCGCGCGGTGCTGCATCTGGGGGCCGGGCGGATGCAGGCCGGTGCCCGCATCAACCCGTCCGTCGGGGTCAGCGATCTTGCGGGCCTTGGCGATCATGTCGGCATGGGGGAGCCGCTCTGCTTCGTCCATGCCGCCACCGAAGCGGCGGCGGAGGCGGCGGTCCGCGCCGTTCAGGCCGCCTATCTCCAGAATGCGCAGGAGGCGCCGATGCAGACCCCCCTCATTCACGCGAGGCTGGGATGAGCCGCGTCTTTCTGACCGTCATGGACAGCGTGGGCTGCGGCGGCGCGCCCGATGCGGCCGAATTCGGCGATGCGGGTGCGAACACGCTGGCGCATATCGCCGCGCGGCGGCCGCTGCGGATGCCGGTGCTGGACGGCTTGGGCCTTGGGGCGGCGGTGACGCTGGCCAGCGGCGAGGCCGCGCCCGGCCTTGGTGCCGCGCCGCAGGGCCTGTGGGGCGCGGCGACCGAAATCTCGCGCGGGAAGGACACGCCTTCGGGGCATTGGGAATTGGCGGGGGTTCCGGTGCCATGGGACTGGACCTATTTCCCGAAGGCTCCCTTCGATCAAGAAATCGTGGATGCGATCCGCGGGCTGGCGGGGGTGGACGGCATTCTGGACGGCGGCCATTCGGGCGGCCTCGCGGTGATCGATCGGATGGGCGAGGAGCATCTGCGAACCGGGCGGCCCATCTGCTATACCTCGGCCGACAGCGTGTTCCAGATCGCGGCGCATGAGGACGGGTTCGGCCTCGACCGGCTTTTGGATCTGTGCGCGGGGCTTGCGCCGCTGCTGCATGCGCGGCGCGTGGGCCGGGTGATCGCGCGGCCCTTCACGGGCGTGCCGGGGGCGTTCCACCGCACGGGCAATCGCCGCGATTACGCCATCGCGCCGCCCGCGCCGACCATCCTCGACCGGGCGCAGGCGGCGGGCCATCCGACCCATGCCGTCGGCAAGGTGGGGGATATCTTCTCGGGCCGGGGGATCGACCGGCTGCACAAGGGCAAGGACGATGCCGCGCTCGCCGAACATCTGGTCCGCCTCGGCGACGAGGCGGAGGAGGGCGCGCTGATCTTTTCCAACTTCGTGGAGTTCGACAGCCTGTATGGCCATCCCCGCGATGTCGAAGGGTATGCCCGGCATCTCGAATGGTTCGACGCGCAGGCGGGGCGGCTTCTGGCGCGCCTGCGGCCCGGCGATCTTGCGATCTTCACCGCCGATCACGGCAACGATCCGACATGGCGCGGCAGCGATCATACGCGCGAACGCGTGCCGGTCTTGGTGGCGGGGCGGCGGGGGGAGTTGGGGCTGATCCGCTTCACGGCGGTGGCCGATCTCGTCTCGGCGCATCTCGGCTTTTAGAAAAGGCGCCCGCCCAGCGGCACGGGCAGGTCGGGCGTGATGAGCGCGACCTCCCCATCCTCGTCCGGAACGCCGAGCACCAGCACCTCGGATCGGACGGGGCCGATCTGGCGGGGCGGGAAGTTCACGACCGCCAGCACCTGTTTGCCCACCAGCGTATCGGGGGCGTAATGCCGCGTGATCTGCGCCGAGGATCGCTTCTCCCCCAGATCGCCGAAGTCGATCCACAGCTTCAGCGCGGGCTTGCGCGCCTCGGGGAAGGGTTCGGCGCGGGTGATCCGGCCGACCCGGATGTCGATCTTGGCGAAATCGTCGAAGGTTATCACGCGCCGAGTTCCCGGCCCCGATCCGCCGCCGCCCGCACCGTGCGGTGCACGAGGTCCGGCAGGTCCGCCATCAGCACGGCAAGGCCCGCCGCCGTCATCCCGCCGGGGGAGGTGACGTTGACGCGAAGCTGCTCGGCCGTGTCCGGGGTCTGGTGGGCCAGTTCCCCCGCGCCGGTGATCGTGGCGCGCGCCAGCCGCATCGCAAGGTCCGGGTCCAACCCCTCGGCGATGCCCGCCGCGGCCAGCGCCTCGATCAGGTGGAAGACATAGGCCGGGCCGGAGCCGGAGATGGCGGAAACCGTATCCATCTGATCCTCGGCCTCGAGGCGGACCGTCTCGCCGACTGCCGACAGCAGCGCCTCGGCCAGTTGCATATCGGCTTCGGTGACGTCGCGATTGGCCACCAGCGCCGTGATGCCGCGCCCGACGGCGGAGGGGGTGTTCGGCATGGCGCGCACCACGGGCGTGCCCGCGCCCAGCATCGCCTCGTACCGCGCCAGCGTCAGCCCGGCCGCCACGCTGACGAACAGCGTGGCACCTCCGCCCAGCGGCACCAGCCGGGGCAGGGCCTCGGCCATCTTCTGCGGCTTCACGGCGATCAGCGCGATGGCCGGATCCTCGGGCAGGGCGCCGTTGATGTTCACGCCCGTGCCGCGCAGCCAATCCGAGGGGTTCGGTGTCAGCACATGCACCGAGGCGGGGGGAAGCCCGCCCGCCAGCCAGCCGGCCAGCATGGCCGATCCCATCTTGCCGCAGCCCAGAAGCACCAGCCCGCGCCGCGCAATGTCGTCATAGGTCATCGTCATTCCCCTTCAGGCCCGGCCATAGGCTTCGGCCATGGCGATCTGTAGCGCCTTTTCCGGCGCGGCATCGCCCCATGCCACCAATTGGAAGGCCGGATAGAACCGCTCCGCCGCCGTGACGGCGCTGTGCATCAGATGCTCCACCTGCTCGGCCCCGACGACTTGCCCACCCGACAGCGCAAGGCCGTAGCGCCATGCCATCATCCGCTGATCGTGCCAGAAGGTGAAGGCACCCGACCACACGCGGTCGTTCACGCGGTTCAAAAGGTCATAAAGCGCGGGCGTCCGCCCTTCGGGGGGCGACATCTCGAACGCGCAGACGAGGCGCAGCGTCTCGTCCATCGGCTGCCAGACGAGGGTGATCGCATAGGTCCTCCACAGGCCGGCCACGCTCAGCGCGATCCGATCCTCGGCCATGCGGTCGAAATCCCACGCATGGCGGGTTGCGAAAACCTCCACCGCGTCGATGGGATGGAGGTCGCCGTCTGCGATGTAACCGTCCAGCATGGCGCCCCCGCTTGAAATGTCATCTACCATCCGCCCCATACTAGATGTGGAGGGCGAAGGTGTGAATCCTCAAACTGGACGCGGGTGCGAATCTCTTGGGGATAAATCTGTGCGCAGAGTCAAGTGGCCGGATGGTCAATCCGGTTCATCGACCGGAACGGCCCGAAGTGCCGCCTGCAGACGGGCGGCAAGATCGAGGATCGCCGGCGGAACCGGTTCGTCCTTCAGTGCCGCCAGAAGATCCGCCGCAAGCTGCGAAAGGTCTTCGTCCAGATCCTGTGCCGGCACGTCCTGAGCCTGCATGCGCGTCCCCGCTTTCGTTCCCTTTGCCCCGGCCCGAAACGGGAACCAAAGCCAGCAGGCCACGTTGGACCTGCGTTGCCGTTCTGCAGGGGTGAGGATGATGGATCAGCAAGCTGGTGGGAAGGTCGTTCCCGACGTGCTGGAGCTGATTCCGGCCTTGCGGGCCTACGCCCGATCCCTCTGCAAGAATGCCGTCGATGCCGACGACCTCGTTCAGGATACACTGGTGAAGGCCCTTGGCAACATCAACAAGTTCGAAGAAGGCACCCGCTTGCGGGCTTGGCTGTTCACGATCATGCGCAATACGTTCTTCACCTCGGTGAAGGTCCGTACGCGCGAGGCTCCAGCTGGCGAGGATTGCGTATCCTCCACCCCGATCAGCCCGGCGACGCAGGAATGGTTCGTGCGCGGCAAGGAGCTGATGGCCGCCGTGGACCGCCTTCCGCCCCATTACCGCGAGATGCTGATCCTTGTGGTGATGCTGGGCGAAAGCTACGAAACCGCCGCCACGATCTGCGACTGCGCGATCGGCACGGTGAAGAGCCGCGTGAACCGCGCCCGGCAGATGGTGATCGAGGATCTGGGCGTCGACGCCCTATAGGCCCATGGCGAAGGAGAAGAAGCCCATGTCCGACATAAGCCACGCCCCCCGCCGGCAAACCCGCGATCACGGTTGCCCCGAGAGCCTCGGCCTGCGCTATCTGACGCTGGTCGCGGTCATCGCCGTACTGGTTGGAATCGCCCTCGCACTTGTCAGCGGCTGAGCGCGAGAAACGGCTTGTCTCCGCCCTGTCTTCTCCATATACGGGGCGGCGGAGATGTGGCCGAGTGGTCGAAGGCACACCCCTGCTAAGGGTGCAGGCCCGGAAGGGTCTCGAGGGTTCGAATCCCTTCGTCTCCGCCACCTATCACGTCTTTCCTAGAATCCGCTGCCGATCTGCCGTCTCTGGCATCGTTTCGCCTGATTTTGCTCGTCGGCATTTGCTCCCTTGTCCGCCGAGATTTCGTTCGCCTGCGCCCATGCACGGGTAAGGCCGGGGGCACTTACAATCCGCACAATTCTCCATCGAATCCGGGCCGAATTTGCCCGTGACGAAGATATGTTGGAACGAAACCGCCAAAGCACTTGCTTCCGCTGATTTCGTTTTGGGGCCGGAAAAACGTTTGCATACAAACATGGTGCCGCAGCACGCGCTGCGTGCGCCACATATGCAATCCTCTGGCAAAGACACATTGCCCCATAGCGGAGTTATTCGACATGACACGGAGCGCCCCATTGATTGCAGCAGGGCTGGTGGTCCTCGCCTGTTATGCTGTGCCTTATCTGATCATCGGCCATATCGCGGCGTGGTATGGCAGTTTCCTGTTCTGGGTGATGGCGGGGGTTGCCATCATCGTCCTGAACGTCGCCGCCACCGCCGATCTGAAGGATGACGTGCAATGACCGTATCGTTCGTCGTCTCGGGTATCGTCATCTATATCGTGCTTTCCTGCCTCGTGGCGTGGCTGTCGCGCAGTGGGCCGTCATCCTCCATGTCGGGCTATTTCTTGGGGGATCGCGGCATGGGGGGGATCGTCTCGGCGCTCAGCTACTCCGCCACCACATATTCGGCGTTCATGATGGTCGGCTTGGCCGGTCTGACCTATCGGGGCGGGGTGGGCGCGCTCGGCTTCGAGATCGTCTATTTCGCGGGCGTGTCGCTCGTGGCGATATTCGGCCCGCGATTCTGGCGTGCGGGGAAGAAGCACGGCTTCGTCACGCCTTATGAGATGCTGGGCAAACGCTACGGCAGCAAATGGGTGGCCGTGCTGGCGGGGGTGGCCAGCCTCGTCTTCCTCATTCCGTATGCGGCGGTGCAATTGTCGGGTGTCGGATATCTGCTGTCGGGCATGACCGGCGGCTCCATCAGCTTTGGCGCGGGTATCGTCATCGCAACGGTTCTGGCGATCGTCTTCTCCTATGTCGCGGGCATCCGGTCGGTGATGTGGACGGATAGCCTGCAGGCGCTCGTGATGATCGTGGCGTCCGTCTTGGTCTGTGTGCTCGTCGTGTCGAAACTCGGCGGTTTCACGGCGATGTTCGATACGATCTCGCAGCGCGCGCCCGACATGCTTCGGGTGCCGGGGCCGGGCCTCTTCTCCTTCCCGACCTTCCTTGGCCTGACGCTGCCGTGGTTCTTCTTCGCCATCTCCAACCCGCAGGTCAGCCAACGCCTGTTCATGCCGTCCTCGTTGGCGGCGCTGCGCAAGATGCTTCTGATCTTCTTGTGCTTCGGGCTGGTCTATACCGTCGTGTCCGTCCTCTGGGGGTTCTCAGCCTTCGTCATCTTCCCGGATCTCGCACGCCCGGATATGGCCACCTCGATGCTGCTGTCGTCCGATTATGTGCCGCCCGTGCTGGGTGTGATCGTGATGGTGGGCATTCTGGCCGCCGCGGTGTCGACCATCGATTCCATCCTGCTGACGCTCGCCTCGATCTTCTCGCGGGATGTCTATGCCAACGTGGTCGCGGACGTCGATGACCGCCGTCAGTTGGCGATCGGCAAGATCGTCATCCCGGTGATCTCGGTCGTGGCGCTGATCTTCGCCGCGATGGAGTTCAGCATGATCGCCATCCTGTCCGTCGCATCCTCGGTCGGGCTGGTGGTGATCGTGCCCGCGACGATCGGTGCGTTCTTCTGGGCGCGCGGCACGGCGGCGGGCGCCATCGCGTCCATCATCGGCGGGTGCGCGTTCGTGGGCTGGATGTACATGTCCGGCAACTCCCTGCTGGGGCTGACCGCCGGCGTCTGGAGCTTCCCTGTCGCGGCACTCCTCTTTGTCGGCGTCAGTCTGGTGACGCGTCCGGCGTCGTCCCAAACGCTCGAGGGTTTCATGGCCGAGCCGGAGGTCGCGGCCCCACAACCCGCCCGCGCATAAGACAACGGGTGCGCCGACATTCGTTGGCGCACCCGCTGGTGTAGATCGACCATCGTGAAAGGCATGTGACGCGTCCGCCGCATGCCCCCTTTCAAGGGCCGTTATGCCCGCCGGATCCCCAGCACCTGATACAGGATCAGCGCGGCGAGCGTGGCCGTTCCGATGCCGCCAATGGCGAAGCTGCCGATCGAGAACGAGAAGTTTCCCGACCCGAAGATCAGCGTCACCCCGACGGTGAACAGGTTGCGCGGGTCCGAAAAGTCCACGCGGTTATCGACCCAGAGCCGGATCATTGCCGCCGCGATCAGGCCGAACACGGCGACGGCCAGCCCGCCCAGCACGGGGGCGGGGATGGTTTGCAAGAGCGCGCCGAACTTCGGTGAAAAACCAAGAAGGATCGCGATCGACGCGGCGATCACGAAGATCAGCGTCGAAAAGACCTTGGTGACGGCCATCACACCCATATTCTCCACATAGGTGGTGACGCCCGTTCCGCCGCCCGCGCCGGATACCATGGTGGCAAGGCCATCGCCGATGAACCCGCGTCCGATATAGGGGTCCATGTTCTGGCCGGTCATGCTGCCGATCGCCTTGATGTGACCGAGGTTCTCCGCGACCAAGATAAGGGCGACCGGTGCGATCAGGGTGATTGCCGAAAGCTGGAAGGTCGGGCTGTGGAATTGCGGCATTCCAAGCCAAGGCGCAGCCGCGAGCGCGGTGAAATCGATTCCCGGCAGCAGGCCGAACGCATTGCCGAGCACCAGCACCGCGACATATCCGGTGCCGATGCCCAGAAGGATCGACAGCCGCCGCATCTTCAGCGGGCCATAGGTCGAGAACAGCGCAACCGCGAGCAGCGTCAGCACGGCCACGAACATATGCGCACCGCTGCCTTGCATGCCCTGAACTCCGACGGGTGCAAGGTTCAGACCGATCGCAGCCCCGATGGCGCCCGTAACGGCGGGGGGCATCAGACGCTCGATCCAGCGGGTGCCGGTGGCCGTGACGATGACGCCGATGATGGCATAGAGCGCGCCACAAGCGATGATCCCGCCAAGAGCCGGGCCGATATTCGGGTTCGGTCCCGTGCCGGCATATCCCGTGACCGCGATGACGACCGCGATGAAGGAGAAGGACGAGCCGAGATAGCTCGGCATCCGGCCGGCCGTGCAGATGAAGAAGATGATCGTGCCGATGCCCGAGAACAGGATCGCCAGATTCGGATCGAACCCCATCAGCAGGGGGCCGAGTATGGTCGAGCCCGACATCGCCAGGAGGTGTTGGAATCCCATCGGGACCGCAGCACTCCAGCGAAGCCGCTCGTCGGGCAAAACGACGGCATCATGTGTCAGCCGCCAACGTGGAAAGTACATTATCGGTCCCTCGTCCTTTTTTGGGTTTCATAACGAAAGACGCCGCCCTTTGGCAGGGCGGCGTTGCGGGTGGTTCATTGGGGTGCAGCGCGGCGTTTCGCGCGGGCAAAGGCGGCCCCGATCAATGGCAAGAGGATCAGCGCCGCGCAGACCGCAATCAAGGTCGCGGAGATCGGACGCTCGATGAAGATCGTCCACGATCCGCGGCTGATCATCAGACTGCGGCGGACGTTCTCCTCCAATATCGGGCCGAGTATCAGTCCGAAGGCCAGAGGCGTGACCGGCAGGCGAAGGCGCGACAGCACGAAGCCGGTGACCCCGAAGGCGATCATGACATAGACATCGTTGATGTCGTTGCGGATCGCGAAGGCCCCGATCACGCAGAAAATGGCGATGAAGACATACATCAGTTCGGGCGGAACGCGCGTGACGAGGACCGAGACGGGAATGATCGCAAGGCCGAAGATCAACGTCGCCACCAGCGCCAGCAGGACCGAGCCATAGATCCAGCTGACGAATGTAGGATCGCTGGCGAACAGCAGTGGCCCGGGTGTCAGCCCGTGCACCATCAGGGCCCCCATCAGAACGGCGCTGACCGTATCGCCCGGCACGCCCAACGACATCAGGGGGACCAGCGATCCGCCGACGCTGGCGGAATTGGCGGCCTCGGGGGCGATGACGCCATCGACATGGCCGGTGCCGAACTTCTCGGGCTCGCGCGATAGGCGGCGTTCCTGCGCATAGGCCATCGAGACGGCGACCGCCGACCCCGCCGCCGGGACCGCCCCGATGAACGTGCCGATCAGCGAGCCGCGCAGAATGACCTTCCACCGCGAGATCAGATCCCGGATCGGCACATAGATCCGCCCGATGGAGGGGCGGGTATCGACCCCGCGCGGCCGATCCACGAGGTTCTGCAGAATCTCGGCCAGACCGAACAGCCCGATGATCACGGGGATCAGGTTGAACCCCGATTGCAGGGCGGGCACATCCATCGTCATGCGCTGTGCATCGGTCAGGCTGTCGAACCCGACCATGCCCAGAACGACCCCGATCAGCCCGACGAGCGTGGCCGTCAGAGTGGACCCGTTCGAGGCAAAGGACAGCATGACGATGCCGAACAAGGCCAAGGCGGCGAATTCGGGGCTGCGGAAATTCGAGGCGAACCCCGCCAGAAGCGGCGTCAGCACGACCAGAAGGATCAGCCCCAGCATCCCCCCGATGGTGGAGGCGATCAGGGCATAGTTCAGCGCCTGTCCGGCGCGGCCCTGCTGGGTCATCGGAAAGCCGTCCACCTGCGTGAAGATGGAGGCGGGCGTTCCCGGCAGCTTCAGCAGGATCGCCGAGATCGACCCGCCATAGACGCTCGACATGAAGATCGCGATGAGGAACAGGATCGCGGCGGCGGGTGTCATGCCGAAGG
The DNA here is from genome assembly GCF_018279165.1 of Falsirhodobacter algicola. Taxonomy (GTDB): domain Bacteria; phylum Pseudomonadota; class Alphaproteobacteria; order Rhodobacterales; family Rhodobacteraceae; genus Falsirhodobacter; species Falsirhodobacter algicola. The sequence continues at coordinate 2,186,742 of NZ_CP047289.1, forward strand.
TGGTCGGCATCAGGATCGCCAGCGCCATGGTGGACGAAATGCCCGGAATCGCACCGAGGATCAGCCCCAGAAGGGTGCCCGCCGCGATCAGCCCCAGCATGGCGGGATCCGTCAGGAACTGTCCCATGGTCTCAAGAAAGGCGTTGGTCAGCATGAAACCCTCAGGATGGAAGCGGGATGTTCAGCGCGTGGATGAAGACCGTCCGCACCGTCACGGCAATGAGCAGGGCAAAGAGGACCGCCCCCATCGCGGCCCGCCGATGCGGCACGCCGCTGCGGGCCAGCAGCACGCCCAGCCACGGCATGGCGAAGATCGCAACGGCCCATGTGGTGCCGACGCCCTGCATCAGGCCGGGAAGCACCATCAGTGTCAGCACCATCGCGCCGGCAAGCATCAGGCCGGATCGGCTGGCCGGGGCGCTCTTGCCCCGTCCGCCGCGCCGGCCCGTCAGGGCGACGATGCCCAAACCGACACCGTAAAGGCCTATGGCGATCAGGCACAGACGCCCCAGAAAGAACGGCCCCGGATCGCCCCGCATGATGGTGCCCGCATAGGAGGCGCGGCCATGTTCCAGCATCGCCAAGCCGACGATGGCAATGCCCGCGAAGAAGGCTGCCCGCGCCAGTTGCAGTGCGCCGGTGTTTGGATCGTCCATGTAAGATTTCCCGGTGGATCAGGTGCCGATCGCGGCGCCTAGCGTTTCAGGCCGTCCGCGACCAGATCGGCATCCAGCAGCAGGGGATAGACGGTTTCGATCTGCCGGTTCAGTTCGGCTTCGGCCATCTCGGGGCCACCGGGGCGCAGGACCGTGCCGTTGTTGGTTGCCGCCGCCACGAAATCCGGGGCGTTGATGGCCTCCAGCAGGGCATCCGACAAGGTGGCCTTCACCTCGGGCGGCAAACCTTTGGGGGCGACGATCATGATGAAATCGTTCGCGGTGAAATCGTAACCCTGCTCTTTGAAGGTCGGCACATCGGGCAATTGGGGATGGCGCTGCTCGGACGCCACGCCCAGCACGTTGAGGGTGCCCGCGCGGGCATGTTCCAGCACCGGGGGGATGGGCAGCGTGGCGGATTGAACCTCTCCGGTCAGCAGGGCCGTGGCGGTGGGGCCATGGCCGGCATAGGGCAGGGTCATCATGTCGATCCCCAACTCCCCGGCGATGATATGGGCGAAGATGAACGAGTTGCCGCCGGGCGGATCGTTGCCGTTCAGCAGGGCCATCGGATCGTCCTGCATCGCCGTGACGTAATCGGCCAAAGTGGCGATGCCGGTCGTGGCGGCCACTTCGAGCGCGGCAGGCTCGTCCGAGACGTAGACCAGAGGCTCGAAATCCTCCATCTGCGGGGCGTTGACGTTCATGTAGGACTGCGAGATGCCGTGCATCCCCATGACGCCGATCGTATAGCCGTCGGGCTTGGCGCTGGCCAAGGCGCGCATTCCGGTGGACCCGCCAGCGCCCACGACGTTGTCGACGACGACGGGGTTGTCCAGAATCTGCGACAGCTCATTGGCGATCAGACGGCCCATGATGTCGTGACCGCCCCCTGCGGGCCATACGACCGTCATGTGGATGGGCTGATCGGGGAAGGATTGGGCGAATGCGGATTGACCCGAAAACGCCAACATGGCTGCGGGGATAATGAGCGATGACAGCAACATGCGTTTGTTCATGCGTGATCTCCGTCTGCTGGAAAGGGGAAAGGATCGAGGCCGATACCGGGATGGTCCGGCCCTTCTTGTTCAGATCGTGGCGGGCAGTGTGGCCAACCATGACAGGATGTCGGCGCTGTCGGTGACGTCGGCGTATTTCTGGCCCATGTCGTAGAGGTTCGCGTCATGGGGCGCTTGGGCGCGGTCGGCGCAGCAATCGTGCGGCACCAGAACGCCGAAGCCCGACTGCACCGCATCGACCACGGTGGCGCGTACGCAGCCCGAGGTCGTGGCCCCCGTGACGACGACGGTATCGACCCGCGCCCCGGTCAGGATCGCGGCGAGCGTGGAGCCGAAGAAGGACGACGCGCCCTTCTTGGTGACCACGGCATCGGTCGGCCGGATGCCGGTCGCGGGGTTGATCTCGACCAGCCGCGTGCCTTCGATCAATGCCGCCATGCCGGCCGCCTTCTTTAGCCATGCGAGCGTTTCGACCTCGCCCGGGTGATAGGCGATGGTCGTGAAGACGACGGGAAAGCCCTTGGCGCGGGCGGCGTCGCAGATGTCCTTTGTGCGCGCCATCTGCTCTGCGGCGTCGGAGGCCGTCGGATAGTTCGTGTCGGTGAAGCCATAGCTGAAATCGACGACGACGATCGCAGGGCGCGTGCCGCGCGGAACGGGGCGGCCGAACCCTGCCTCTTCGTAGATCTGTTGCTGGGACATAGCGGTTCCTCGAGGGGGTGAGAGGGCGGCCGTCGCGCCGCCCTCGGCGCGTCAGTCGCGCGTCATCTGGATGTCCTTCACGACGATATCGCCGTCGATGACGACCGCCTCGTCGTCGAGGAACAACGAACAGCCGCGCATCGGGATGTCGAGATGGCACGCGGTGTCGTTCGGCCCGCCCAGTTCGTTGTTCGGCCCGGTGGAGAACATGACGTTGCCGTAGAAGCTGCGCGGCTCCATGCCCATGCCGCCCTCGAAGGTGCCGGGGACGAAGTTGTGCCATTTGGCGTTCGGGTTCATGCCCCAGCCGACATGGCTCATCCCCATGCCGCGCGGGTCTTTGAAGGCCGCCATGTATTCCTTGACGATCTGCGCCTCCAGCCCGCCGCGGATGTCGGTGATCCAGCCCTTTTCGATCGTGTAGGTGATCGGCTCGCGCACCATCAGGTTCTGCGGCAACAGGATGTCGCCGGGGGCCACGACGATCTGACCGTCCACGCCGTCATCATCCCCGCCCGTGAAGACGAAGCCCGAGGGCCAGTGATCCCAGCGGCCGGGCGTGTCGGTGCAGGCGTATTCCGCGACCGTCTCGTAGGTGTTCAGCTTGTAGGTCACGTCCGTGCCATGGGGCGAGGTGATGCGCATCACCTTGGCCCGGTCCAGAATGCCGGCCGCGATCTCCACCTTCTCGCGAAGCTCGGGGTAGGGCAGCATCCGGGCCAGAAGCTCGGGCGGCTCCACCGCCGTCAGAACGCGGGTGCCGGCGGCCTGAATGGCGAATTGCTCGGGGCTGAACAGCAAGAAGATGCAGTCGATCAGCATGTCGCAATTCTTGAGCGCCTCGACGGCGTCCGGCATGGCGGCAAGGCCGGTCTGCCCCACGGCCCAAGCGGCACTGACGGGCGGGGTGGGCAGGCGCATGTGATACATGTTCGCGCCCAGACGCTGGCCCGCCGCCATGAAGGCATCGGCGTAGTCCATGCGGTCGTTGCCCTGCGTCAGCACGACCAGCTTCTCGCCGCTCCGTACGCCCGACATCTTCAGCTGATGCAGGCAGATTTCCGTAAAGCTCGTATGGTCCATGTCGTTTCCCCGTTAGGCAGTGAAGTCGATGACGGCGGCCAGGAACCCGTCGAGATCGTCCCATGGGATCATGTGGCCCGCCCCCTCGACCGTGCGGATCTCGATCCCGGCGGCGAGGTTGCGAATCTCGGCGATGTCGGCCTCCCCGATCACCGGCGCGGCGCCCGCCACCACCAGCCGCATCGGCAGCGTCAGATGCGGCAGATCGGCGTGGATGTCGTCGGTGTGGAAGCCGTCGAAGGCGGTCTTGATGGCGGTGTATTGGCAGGTGTGCAGCCATTCGGCCCGCAACCGGACCTGCTCGTCGGTCCATGTCGGGCAGAAGGCGCGCATCTCCTCGAAGGTGATGCCCTTCTGCGCCAAGCGGATGGAATCGCCGTACCAAGGCCATGCCGACGGGTAGGGGCGGCGGCCCGGCCCGGAGACCGGCGGATCGACCAGCAACAGCCCGGCAAAGGCCTCGGCATCCTTGCGCGCGGCCCGGATGGCCGTGCGCGCGCCCATCGAATGGCCCAGCACATAGGGGCGGTCCAGCGTGGCCGCGACCGCGAGGGCATCCTCGGCCATGGCGTCCAGCGAGTAATCCAGATCGCCCGCTTCGGACAGGCCCCGTCCCCGGACATCGAGGACATGCACGTCGAAGCGCGCCGCCAGACGTTCCGCAACGAAGCCCCATGTGATCGCGGGCGAGGTGATGCCGGGGATCAGCAGCAGTTGCGGGCCCGGCCCGGCATAATGGATCAGATGCTGACGGATGCCGTTGGCATGGATGTTGTAGCCCCGCATCAATACGCCCCCGACAAGAGCGCGCCGCCGCCCGGCACCCGCGTCGGCAGGTTCAGGGCATTCAGCATCTGCCATGTGGTGGCGATGGCGGCGGTCAGCACCGGCTTGCCGGTCTGTGCCTCCACCGTGGAGACGGCGGGCAGCGAGGGCATCTGCACGCAGGCCGACAGGACGATCACATCGGCCTCGGCGATGTCCATGCCGGCGACGATGCCGGGCAGGTTCATCGGATCATGGGCCGCAACTGCCAGATTGTCCTGAATCTCCAGCGCGACGTAATCGACGATCTCGAACCCTTCGGCGCGGATGTAATCGACGACCATCTCGGTCAGCGGCTTCATATAGGGGGTGACGACGGCGACTTTCTTCGCGCCCATCGCCTTCAGCCCGTCGATCAGCGCGCCCGCCGAATTGACGACCGCCCCCGCGCTGCCATTGCCCTGCACCACGCCCGTCAGGCGTTCTTGCGAGGCCCGGTGATAGCCCTTGCCCATCGCCATGATGGCGACGAGGCAGGCATAGCCCATCACATCCACCTGCGCATCCGACAGTTCCAGCGCGCAACGGTCCGAACTGGCATCCATCGTGGCCAGTTCGTCCTTGGTCACATGCTTCATCCGCATCCGCGCCGAATGGAAGGTGAACCGCTCCGCCGCGATCAACTCGCGCGCCTTCAACAGCGCCGGGATCTCCGTCTCCATCGTGATGTTGGAACTGGGGACGATCTGCCCGATTCGATAAGGTCTCATGCCGATTCCTCGTGTCCTTTTTTCCGACGTTCATTTGTTCAGTTGAACAATTATAGGAAAAAGACATCGGCGGCGGATGAAAACCCCATTATGCACAAAAAATCAGCTTGCGGAGACGCCCGCTGCCAAAAATGTAACGAGATGTTGGAGCATCGGGTCCTTTCCAAGGTCCGATACATGGCCCTCGGTCATGTCGCCGAGGCGGCCCAGATCGTTCAGCATGAACATGTAGGTGCCCACCATGAACGCCATGCGGATGCTGATCGTATCGCAGGGCAGGTGGGGCAGGACATCGGCCAGCGCATCCACATAGCGGCGGACCGAACTGTCGTAGACCTCGCGGCGCAGCCGCATCGCATGCTCTTCGGGTTCGGAATGCAGCCGTGCCTGAAGGCGCACGAAGGCCGCCCCGCCGGGGCCGCTGTATTTCATCTCCCACTGGGGAAGGAGATAGGCGTGGATGATCGCGCGGACGGTGGGTTTCACCGGGTCGGCCAGCAGCGCGTCCAGCAAGGCGTGGCGGTGGCGGGAGATGTCGCCCCCGCGGCGGCGGAACACCTCGTCGAAAAGGTCGCGCTTGGTCCCGAAGTAATAGCGGATCAACCCTTGCGCGACCCCGGCACGCTCGGCGATGTCCCGGGTGCTGGCCCCGTTATAGCCCGCCTCGGCGAAGACCAGCTCCGCTTGGTCCAGAATGCTATCGCGCAGATCGGGGGAGTTTCGCGGGCGCCCTCTGCTGCGACGCGGGGGGGCCTCGGGGGCTTCGCTCATGGGGATGTCGTTTCCGTGGTGGTTCCGTTTGACCGCAGTGTGCGCATCGCACCTACATAGGTGAAGCGCCCGTCATCGACAGGGCGGCATGTGCAGCGGCCCTTGGGGCATTGCCGTTGCCATGCATACGTTTTCCTAGAAAGCCGCGTTTGCGCTGCATGCGCAAGGACCCGAACAAGTATCTAGGTGAAAACGTCCGCGTATATCAGGCGATCTTGCGCAGCAGGGCAAGCAGCATGACCTGTTCATGCGGCTCTAGCGGGGCGAGGGTGTCCTGCGTGACGGCCTGCATCGACGGCAGGAGGTCACGCAGCAGGGCGCGGCCCGCTTCGGTGGTCGACAGCATGTGGCGGCGTTTGTCCTCGGCGTCGATATGGCTGACGATCAGACCCCGTTCCTTCAGGCGCGTCACGACGCCCTTGGTGGTCGCGGCATCCATCGTCACCAAGCGCCCAAGCGCGTTCTGCGACACCGGACCGGCCTCGGTCACGAGGCGGTAGAGGATGGAGAACTGCACCGGCGTCAGCCGCCCTTCCATCCGTTCGGCACAGATCGCCATATGCCTTTGATAGGCCTTGCGCAGAAGGAAGCCGATCTGTTCGTCCAGTCGATAGTCGGAGAAGGGAACGGAGGTCATAGGGACGGCTGCCTTTGTGATGCAAGTTTCAGTCATGCCGCGCGGTCCGTGCGGATTTCAACCCTGAACCGTGTTTCGGTGACCAATAATACGGCAGTCTGGGAAACGGATGCACCGGCCTGTCTTTTTCGTTTGTGTACATCCGATAACCGGCTACCCATTGCAGAGGGGGCAGAGCATGGGGATGCCGTGACGATCCATCTTGAGTTCGAACTGAACGGCCGAACCGTCGAGGCCGACGTGGATCGGCACCGAACGCTTCTTGATCTGTTGCGCGACGAGTTCAGGTTGAACGGCCCGAAATATGGCTGCGGCATGGCCCAATGCGGGGCTTGCACGGTGATGGTCTCGGGCAGGCCGGCACGGGCCTGCGTGCTGCGGGCGGCGCGCGTTTCGGGTGGCAGCGTCACGACGCTGGAGGGGCTTGCCGATCCTGCGACCGGCCGGTTGCACCCGGTGCAGCAGGCCTTCGTCGACGAACAGGGCGCGCAATGCGGCTATTGCCTGAACGGTATGGTGATGACGGCGGTGGCCTTTCTGCGCCGGAACCCCGATCCGACCGAGGCGGAGATCCGCACGGCGCTGCGCGACAATCTGTGCCGGTGCGGCACGCATCGCGAGATCATGGCGTCCGTCGCCCGTGCGGCCGTTCTGATGGCGGGGCGGCGCGATGTCTGAAGGGGGCCTGATCTCGGTCTATGACGATGTGCCGGATGGGCGGATCCGTTTCCTGCACCTGGATGCCGAAGGCGTGGCGACGGGCTTCAACGGCCATGTCGATCTTGGCACCGGCATCGAAACGGCCCTTGCGCAGATCGTGGCCGAGGAACTGGATCTGCCGCTGAGCCATGTGCGCATCGTGTTGGGCGATACCGCGCGCACGCCCGATCAGGGCCCGACCATCGCATCCGAAACGATCCAGATCGCCGCCGTTCCCCTGCGCCAAGCGGCGGCGCAGATGCGGCTGTTCCTCCTTGGCCTTGCCTCGAAGGCATTGAACGCGCCCGTGACCGCGTTGCGGATCGAGGAGGGGTGCATCCTCTCCGATCGCGGGGTGAAGAGCTTTGCCGAATTGGTGGCGGGCCGGGACGTTTCGATGCGTCTCGATCCGGAGGTTCCGGTCAAGGACCCTGCCGCGTACCGCATCGTGGGCCAGCCCGTGGGGCGCCGCGATCTGCCGCAGAAGGTGAGGGGGGAGTTCACCTATATCCAAGATCTGCGGCTGGACGGCATGCTGCACGGCCATGTCGTGCGCCCGCCCTATGCGGGGCGCGACAGCGGCGATTTCGTGGGGCGCAGCCTGATCGCCGTGGACGAGGCATCCGTCTCTGGCATGGCGGGGCTCGTCGCGATCGTGCGCGAGGGGGATTTCCTTGGCGTCGTGGCCGAAACCGCGCCGCAGGCCCGCGCCATCGCCGAGGCCTTGATCGTTCATTGGCGCATCCCGCCGCCCTTGCCGGACATGGGCGATCTGAAGAACACGTTGAAGGCCCAGCCCTCCACCCCGCGTCTGCTGGATGAAAGCGGTGATTTCGGCAGGGGCCTCGATGAGGCCGACATCCGCCTGACCCGCACCTATCTCTGGCCCTATCACGAGCATGGGTCGATCGGACCATCCTGCGCGGTGGCCGATTGGAACGGCGGGATGCCGGTGGTCTGGAGCGGGACGCAAAACCCGCACATGCTGCGCGGCGATCTGGCGGTTCTGACTGGGCTTGCCGCCGACCGGATCGAGGTGCGCCGCCTGCAGGCCGCGGGCTGCTATGGCCGCAACTGCGCCGATGACGTGTGTGGGGATGCGCTGCTGTTGTCGCAGGCGGTCGGGCGCCCGGTGCGCGTGCAACTGACCCGCGCCCAAGAGCATCTGTGGGAGCCGAAGGGCGCGGCACAGCTGATGGAGGTGTCGGGCGGCACGCGCGGCGGCGATCTGCATGCCTATGCCATCGACAGTTGGTACCCCTCCAATCGCGGACCGAATCTGTCGCTGCTGCTCACGGGGCGGATCACGCCGGAACCGCGCCCATCCGACATGGGCGACCGGACAATCATCCCGCCCTACCGCATTCCCCACAAGCGCGTGACGGTACACGACATGGCCCCGGTGGTGCGGGCGGCGTGGATGCGCGGTGTCTCCGCTCTGCCCAACACCTTCGCCCATGAAAGCTTCGTGGACGAACTGGCCTATGAGGCGGGCGAGGATCCCGTGGAATTCCGCGTGCGGCATCTGGATGACCCGCGCGAGGCCGATCTCGTTCGCCGCACCGCCGAGGCCGGTGGCTGGACGCCCCGCAGCGGTCCGCTCCGCCGGCGCGAGGGGCGCATGGCCTATGGTCAGGGATTCGCCTTCGCCACCTATATCCACGGCCCGTTTCCGGGAAAGGCCGCCGCCTCGGCGGCATGGGTGTGCGATGTCGCCGTGGATACCGAAACCGGCGAGGTGACGCTGACCCGCGTGTTCGTCGGTCAGGATCAGGGGCTGGTCATCAATCCCGACGGCGTGCGCGCCCAGATCCATGGCAACGTCATCCAGACCGCCAGCCGGACACTGCGCGAGGAGGTCAGCTTCGACGCGATCACCCCCTTGCTCAAGAGCTGGGCCGCCTATCCGATCCAGACCTTCGACGAAACCCCGCGCATCGAAACGATGCTGATCGAGCGTCCGGACATGCCCGCCCTCGGCGTCGGCGAAAGCGCCGCCGTACCGGCCGCCGCCGCCATCGCCAATGCGATCTTCGATGCGACCGGCGTTCGGCTGCGCGAGGCCCCGTTCACGCCCGAAAAGCTTAGGGCGGCGCTGGGTGTCCCCGTGCAGGGGCCGCCGAAGAAAGCGCGGATGCGGATGGGCGCGCTGGCCGCGATCGGCGGGGCGCTGACATTCGGCGCGATCGCGATGCCGCTGCATTCCGCGATTTCGCCGCAACGCGCCCCCGCCGCCGCCAGCTTTTCGGACGAGGTGCTGGAGCGGGGCCGTCAGGTGTTCGCCATGGGCGATTGCGCCGTTTGCCACACGGCCGAAGGGGGGCAGCCGAATGCCGGGGGCCGCGGAATGGAGACGCCCTTCGGCACCGTCTATACGACGAACCTTACGCCGGACATCGACACCGGCTTGGGCGATTGGTCGTTTTCCGCGTTCGACCGCGCGATGCGTCATGGCATCAGCCGCGACGGCACCAATCTCTATCCGGCTTTCCCGTATACCGATTTCGCCAAGATCGACGGCGAGGATATGTTCGCGCTCTATGCCTATCTGCAGACATTGCCGCCCGTTCGCGCCGAGGTTCCGAAGGCGGCGATGGTGGCCCCGGTCAACCTGCGCCCGGTGAATGCGGCGTGGAATGCGATGTTCCACGTTCCCGAGCCGTTGATCGCCGACGCGGCGCAGACGGCCGAGTGGAATCGCGGGCGCTATCTGGTGGAGGGGGCGGGTCATTGCGGTGCCTGCCACACGCCCCGCAATCTGCTTGGCGCGGAAAAAGGCGGTGAGGCTGCCCATTCCGGCGCGATGGTCGATGGATGGTGGGCGCCGGCGCTGGCCGGAACGGCGGCTGGATCGCGCGGCTGGGACGCCGATTCCTACTACACCTATCTGCGGACGGGGCACATGGCCGGCGTGGCCAGCGCCTCCGGCCCGATGGCCGAGGTCGTGCACAGCCTGCAGGGCGTCCCGGATGCGGATGTGAAGGCGATCTCCGTCTATCTGGCGTCGCTCGTAACCCCCGCGGAGGTGCCGACGATGGCGGAGGGGGCGGTGATGCCATCCGCCGCCTCGGCCATCTTCCGGTCGGCCTGCGCCAGTTGTCACGAGCCGGGTCTGGAAGGTGCGTTGACCGCCGCGCAGGTGCCGCTCTCCATGTCCGCCGCGATCCGCGCCCCGAGCGCGGAGGGATTGCGAACCGTCATCCGCGACGGGATCGCCCCGCCGTTGGATCTGCCCCTGCGCGATATGCCGGCCTTCGCCGACGAATTGAGCGCGGCGCAAATCGAGGACCTGACGAGCTATCTGCGGGCGCGCTATGCCCCGGATCTTCCGAATTGGAACTGAGGAGGCCCGTGCGGGGGGCTTCGCATCACGAAAAACGCATGACGCGGGAAAAACCATTTCCAAAAACTTGTTTGTGTAATAACAAATAATGGCAAGCAGAACATGGAGGCTGACGTGACCACGACAGAGCAAGTCGACATCGCAGTGATCGGCGGTGGCCTTGGAGGCGCAGCAGCGGCGGCGCTGCTTATTCAGGCAGGATTTTCTGTCGATATCTTCGAGCAAGCCCCGAACTTCGTGCGTCTGGGGGCGGGGATCCATATCGGCCCGAACGTGATGAAGGTGTTCCGCGAACTGGGGATGGAGGATCGCCTTGCATCCATCGGGGCGCATCCGGACTTCTGGTTCTCCCGCGATGGGCGCACGGGGGAGTATCTGTCGCGGATCGAGCTGGGCGATTTCGCCAAACGCGAATATGGCGCGCCCTACATCACCATCCACCGCGGCGATCTGCATGCCGAGCAGATCGCGGCCCTGCCGCCGAAGCGGCTGCATTTCGACCACCGCCTGATCGATCTGCAAGAGCGCGAGGACGACGTTCTGCTGTCCTTCGCCAACGGCAAGACGGTGGCCGCAAAGCTGGTCATCGGCGCGGACGGCATCGGCTCCATGATCCGGGAAAAGCTGCTCGGCGCCGAAAAGCCGCGCTTCTCCGGCTGGGTCGGGCATCGCGCGCTGGTGGACATGGACAAGCTGCGCGCCACGGGGCTCGACTATGAGCTTTGCGTCAAATGGTGGTGGGAGCATTCGCGCCACATCATGGCCTATGCCACCAAGACCAATGGCAGCGAATATTACTACGTCACCGGCGTTCCGGTGGACGGGTGGGAGCATGAGAGCAGCTTCGTCGACAGCTCCCGCGAGGAGATGGAAGCGATCTTCGGCGACAACGCCCATCCCATCGTGCGCGGCCTGATCGATTCCACGACCGAAGTTACCAAATGGCCCTTCTGGAACCGCGATCCCCTGAGCATCTGGAGCCATGGGCGCCTGTGCCTTCTGGGCGACGCCTGCCATCCGATGCGCCCGCATATGGCTCAAGGCGCCTGCATGGCCATCGAGGACGCGGCCGTGCTGACGCGCAGCCTGACCCTTTCCGGGATGGACAACTACAAGGCAGCGTTCGAGATCTATGAGAAGGCGCGCCATGAGCGCGCAACGAAGGTGCAGACGATCTCCAACGCCAATACATGGCTGAAGCATCACGAAGATCCGGCATGGGTCTATGCCTATGACCCGATGACGGTCCAGATCGCCTGAGAGGCGCATCCAAGACAAGGCCCGCCCGGGGTGTTTCCCGGGCGGGCCTTCAGCTTTTACCCGCGTAGGCGCGGAGGTCCGATCGTCGGATGCCTCAGTTCCGCGGCGCGCCGAACAGCGGCAGGGTGCGGATCGCCCAAGCGCCGGGGCCGAGGATCACGAGGACCACCTGCATCGCGATCCAGAAGACCGGGAATTCGTACCCGCCATGCAGCGCCCAAAGGCCGTTCGGGATCCAGATTTCCAGTGCCGGGATCAGGATGACCAGCAGCAGCAGCGAGAGCGTACGGACATAGAGGCCCAGCAGCATTCCGATCACGGCCACGACTTCGAGCGTGATGTCGCCCCAAGCGAACCACGACGGATAACCGAGGCGGACGAACAGGGCCTCGGTCGCGGGCATGCCGGTGTAGAAGACCTTATAGCCCCAATGCACGGCCCAATAGACGGCCAGCACCATGCGCATCGCAAAAACGCCATAGGGTGTCCACCCTTGGGCATTCTCGAAGGCGTTCAGGAATTTCATGATTTCCTCCTTAAATGAATGTCGATGCGCCAGATCGCAGCATGGGCGCATATCCGCCTAGGCACTCGACCCGTTGGGCGGGCGGGTCAAGGCAGGGATCGGCTCGTTTTTGCCAGATCACGATTTGTTTATATTGGGGTATCTTGCGGAAAATGCTTTGCGTTCCATCGTTTGCGGCATTTTGGCGGTTAACGCCCACTCCTCGCGGCTGCGGCCGATTGTCCCGTCGCACCGTTTTGCCGGGGGTGGCAGCCGCGGATCGGTGTGATGATTACCCATAAGCGGGAGGCGCGGATCTTGGTCCATACCGTGCTGCGCGGAAAAGTCGTCTCGCGTTTTGCAGGAAAAGCAATGACCTCACGTCACTATCACGCGGATGTGTTGACCTGCGGGTGGGCTCCTCGGTAGGGCATCCCGGTCTTTAAAGGTACCGGTTGATGCTACAAAAACTATTCCGTCGTCAGACAACCCCGGCCACGCCGGCCGCGCTCGTGGTGCTCGGCTCCAGCAGTTCCGAGACGTTCGACTACATCTTCGGCGACAACGAACAGTATTTCCCCTATTGGGCCGGCGGGTGGAGCGCGCGGGGCCTGCGCAAGCCCGAGCACGAGGCCTATCTCAACACGATCATGGCGGATGTGCCGCGCGACGCCAATATCCTTCTGAACTTCGGCTGCGCCGACATCGCCTTCACCGCCCGGCACATGGCGGCGCGCAAAGGGGTCTATGATTTCGCCCGCATCCTCGATGAGGCGGCCGAGGGCATCGCGACCTGCCGCCGCGTCCTGAACCGCATGGGGTTTCGCAATGTGCATGCGGTCTTCGTCTCGCCGATGATCCCGCTGCCGCAGACCTATTGGGACCGGCTGGACCCGATCCGGCAATTGCCGAACCGCATGATGGGCCGGATGTATTACGACCTGTTCCAGCGCGTGGCGGCGATGATGCCGACCATCGACGCCTTCGACGACCTGGCGAATGTGGAGGATGGGTCTTACCTTCTGAAACCGCGCTTCAAGAAGCAGCGGCAGGATCACCACGCCGATTATGTGAAGATCCAGCATATCGTCTATCGCCGCCTGACGGCCATTCCGCGCATGCTGCCGCCGAGGCCCCAGCCCTTCGCCCGCGAATATCCCCATGCCCGCGCCCCGATCAAGGAGTTGATCGCCGCCGGAACCACCCGGCCACGGACCTGCCGCTGACGGTCATGCCCGATCTGCCCCGCAAACGGGCAGATCGGGGCCATGTCGTTGGTTCTCCCCAGCAAAATGATCACGGCGGAACGCATTTTGTTGACAGCTTCGCGATCCGCGCGGCACCTTGCACCCACATTCATCGAAGGGATTGCTTGATGCAGACATCGCTTATCGCAGGTGCCGTGGTTCTCGGCCTTGCACTGCCCGCCATGGCGCAGGACGGTCCGGCCCCGGACGATCTGATGAACGCCACGGTCTGGATGGAAACCTCCGTCGAATACAAGGCGACGGTGCTGCAGCTGTTCAAGCAGGCGCAGACGCAACTCGACGCGGCGCTGGCCGACCCGGAATGGAGCGCGGTGCCTGACAAGCAGCCGGACAACTACGCCGATCTGCCCGTGGCCATCGTGACCGACCTCGACGAGACGATGCTCGACAACGGCAATTACGAGGCGTCGCTGATCGCCCGCGGTACGAGCTACAACTCGGCCGAATGGACGGACTACGTGAACAGCAAGACCTCGAGCGCCGTCTATGGCGCGCTCGATTTCCTGAAATACGCCGACAGCAAGGGCGTGAAGATCTTCTACGTCTCCAACCGCAAGGCCCCCGAGGTCGAAGGTTCGCGCGAGAACATGGAAGCGCTGGGCTTCCCGATGGGCGGCAATGTCGACACGCTGCTGTTCCGCGGCGTGCAGGAAGACTGGGGTTCGGCCAAGGAAAACCGCATCGCCTATGTCGCCAAGGATTACCGCGTGGTGATGCTGATGGGCGACAACCTCGGCGATTTCAGCGATGCCGCGTCGGGCACGCTGGCCGAACGCGATGCCTTCCTCGAAAGCTCGAAGGATCATTGGGGTCATGACTGGATCATGTTCCCGAACCCCGAATACGGCTCGTGGGAAGAGGCGGCCTTCGGTGGCGATTGGTCCAAATCCCCCGAAGAGCGCCGCGCGGCGAAGATCGACGCGCTGGAGCCGTGGGAACCCTCGGCCGAGTGATCGGAAAGGCCCCCCGCGTGGGGGCCTTTTTTCAGCACCGTTGATCTTTTCCCGCCGCGCGGGCAGGCTCGCGCCATGCCTTTGGGGCAGGGGAGATGAACGATGCTGGACATATTGGTGTTTCTCGGTTCGGTCCGGGACAGCACGCCGCCAAAGCCCGCGCGGCTGGGGCATCGCGTGGCCCTCGCCTGCCAGAAGCGGCTGGAGGAGAAGGGGCTGACGCCCAGCCTCGTCGATCCTCTGGACCATCATCACCCGCCGCCCTTCAAGCCGCATTTCGCCTATGCCAGCGGCCGCGCGCCGCAGGATCTTGAGGATCTGGCGGGCCGGATCGAACGGGCGGACGCATTCGTCATGGTCAGCCCCGAATACAATCACGGGATGAGCCCGGCCCTTGCGGACCTGCTCAATCATTTCGGCGCGTCGCTGTTCGCGTGGAAACCCTCGGCCATCGTCACCTATTCGGCGGGGCAATGGGGCGGCGCGCGCGCGGCCATGGCGATGCGGCCGTTCCTGTCGGAACTCGGCTGTCTTCCGGTGTCGGCGATGGTGCATGTGCCCCATGCGCAGGATGTCTGGGATGCCGAAGGCGCGCATGTCGATCCCGCAGCGGCGGATCGCTGGAACGGCTATCTCGATCGTAGCCTCGATCAACTGATCTGGTGGGCGGAGGCGGCGCAGGCCCGGCGCGCCGACCCCTCGGCCGAACGGACCCCGGCCTTCCGCGCCCGCCCGCAGGACCGCGACGCGCCCTAAGGGCGCGCCGGTTCCGCCCATGACCATCCGTCTGCGCCCGCATCATCTGCTGTGCCTTCTGACCTATGTCGGAAAGGGCTATTCGGCGGCCTTCGTGGCCAATTACGACCGCATCGCCGCCCGGCTCTCGGCGGGCGAGGATGTCGTGGTGACGGATGGGCCAGACGACATCTGCGCCCCCCTTCTGGACGGGGCGGAGCCGCATTGCTGGCGCGCCAGCGTGATCGAACGCGACCGGCACGCCGCGCGCGAGGTGGGGGCGCTTCTGGGGCGGACCATCGCCCCCGGCGCGCGCATCGCCCTGACGCCGGCGCGGCTGGCCGCGCTGCGCGGGCGCTTTGCCGAAGGCGGCATTCGCGCGGCTTGCGGCAGTTGCCCATGGTCCGACCTCTGCACCGCCGTTGCGCAGGGCGGTTATGACGGGGCACGGGTGGTTTCTGGCCGATGATCTTCGAACATCGTTGATACAGTCTGAATACATCTAGTATCGTCGTGCGGCAAATCACACGATCGGAACGGCAGATGGCAGACACCACCGCGGCAGAGCCCACCGCGCGCAAGCGCGGCGCAGGGCCTCAATATGTCTATGACACGCTCCGCGACGAAATCCTCGATCTGGTCCTGCAACCCGGCAGCCCGATCGAAGAGACGCAGATCTCCGAGCGTCTGAAGGTGTCGCGCACGCCGATCCGCGAGGCGCTGGTGCGGCTTGCGGGCGAGGGGCTGGTCGCCACGCTTCCCAACCGCTCCACCATCGTGTCGCATATCGATTTTCTTCAGATGCAGAGCTTCTTCGACGCGATCACCCTCATGTACCGCGTCACGACGCGCCGCGCGGGCGAGCTGCACCAGCCCGCCGATCTGGAGATCATCCGCGCCCGGCAGGACGATTTCGCGGCGGCGGTGGCCGAACAGAACGCGCGGCGCATGATTGCGACGAACCGCGATTTCCACTCCGCCATCGCCGATGCGGGGCGCAATCCCTATTACAGCGGGATGTTCGCACGGCTCTTGGATGACGGGCGGCGGCTGCTGCGGCTCTATTACCTGTCCTATCAGGATCAGTTGCCCGTCCAGTATGTGACCGAGCACGAGGACATCATCGCCGCCATCGCCGCCCGCGACGTGGAGGAGTGCGACCGGCTTGCCACCGCCCATGCCGCGCAGATCGTGGCCCAAGTGCAAAAGCTGCTGACGGGGGAAAAGCGGTCGGACATTCCGCTCTGATCTCCTGCCAGATTTTCTGTGCACAAATAAAATACAAGACGTATAGTGATCGGGAGGGGTCCGAATCGCTGCGGGCCCGACGCACCCTGCTTTGTGGAGATGATGATGAAAGCGGCAATTTTCTCGGGCTGCATTCCGGCGCTGATGACGCCCTGCAAGCCCGACCGGACCCCCGATTTCGACGCGCTGGTGCGCAAGGCGCAGGCGTTGATCGCCGCCGGCATGTCGGCGGTGGTCTATTGCGGCTCCATGGGGGACTGGCCGCTTCTGACGGATGCCGAACGGATGGAGGGGGTGGAGCGTCTGGTCGCGGCCGGTGTTCCCGTCATCGTCGGCACCGGCGCGGTGAACACCAAGCTGGCCGTGGCCCATGCCGCCCATGCCGCCAAGGTGGGCGCGCAGGGCCTGATGGTGATCCCGCGCGTTCTGTCGCGCGGCCCGTCGCCCGTGGCGCAGCGCAATCATTTCAAGGCGATCCTCGCCGCCGCGCCGGAGCTTCCGGCCGTCATCTACAACAGCCCCTATTATGGCTTCCAGACGCGGGCCGATCTGTTCTTTGCACTGCGCGCCGAGCATCCGAACCTCGTCGGCTTCAAGGAGTTCGGCGGCGAGGATGACATGCGCTATGCCGCCGAGTTCATCACCAGCGCGGACGAGGATGTCTCGCTCATGATCGGGGTGGATACCTGCGTGGTGCATGGTTTCGTCAATTGCGGGGCCACGGGGGCGATCACCGGCATCGGCTGCGTTCTGCCGCGCGAGGTGCTGCATCTGGGCGCGCTCAGCGTGGCCGCGGCGCAGGGTGATGTCACCGCCCGCCGCCATGCGCTGGAACTGGAGGCGGCGCTGGCGGTGCTGTCCTCCTTCGACGAAGGGCCGGACCTCGTTCTCTATTTCAAGCATATGATGGTGCTGAAGGGGGATGCGGAATACGCGCTGCACTTCAACGAGGACGACGCCCTGACGCCCAGCCAGAAGGGCTTCGTGGAGGCGCAGCTCGCGCTCTTCGATCGCTGGTATGCCGATTGGAGCGCGAAGATCGCCGCCTGAGATACCGGCCCCGGTTGCCCGAAGCCGATGCGCTTATACCGCGTCCAAGCCCTGCGCCGCCAGCCGCGCCAGAAGCGCGCGCTCGGCGGCGCTGAGGCTGACACCCTCGCGCAGCGACCGCGCGCGCGCCGCGAACCGCCGCTGCGAGGGCAGGCGGGCCCCCTGATCCAAGATCGCCTCGAACAGGATCTCGGCCCGCTGCAGCGGATCGTGGCCGCGCTTGCGGGCGAAATGCTCGGGATCGAAGGCGATGACGATCTCTCCGTGATGCGGCGACAGGGCGGTCGTGCCGAGATAATCCAGCGCCTCGGGGCTCGTCAGATCGCCGATCATCACCCCGGCCAGAAGTTCGATCATCGTGACGATGGCCGATCCCTTGTGCCCGCCGAAGGGCAGCATCGCCCCATCGAGCGCGGCGGCCGGATCGGTGGTGGGCCGCCCTTCGGCATCGACGGCCCAGCCTTCGGGCAGGGGGGTGCCGGCTTGGCGGTGCAGCTCGATCTCCCCCCGCGCGGCGACCGAGGTCGCGAAATCGAAGACATAGGGCGGCTCGTCCCGGCGCGGCCATGCGAAGGCCAGCGGGTTGGTTCCCAGAAGCGCCCGGTTGCCCCCCGTGGGCGCGACGGTGGCATAGCTCGGGCACATCGCCAGCGCCGCAAGGCCCCGGTCCGCCAGCGCCTCCACCTCGGGCCAGAGGGCGGAGAAATGGGTGCAGCCGTTGATCGCCATCACCGCAACGCCATGCGTGCGGGTGCGCGCCTCCAGCGCGGGCAGGCCAAGATCGAAGGCGGCGGGGGCAAAGGCGCCCGCCGCATCCACATGCACCACCGGCCCGTCGCCCGCATCCACCTGCGGCACCGCCCGCCCATCGACCTTTCCGGCCTTCACCGTGCGCAGGCACCCTTCGATCCGGTAGATGCCATGGGACTTGCAGGCGTCGCGTTCACCCGCCACGATGACCGCAGCCACCGTACGCGCCTGATGCGCGCTGAGCCCGGCCGTTTCGAAAATGCCGGTCACCAGCGCATCCAGATCCGGAATGGAGATCGTGTCGGTCATCGCACCGCCCCTGTCGTGTATTTTGTGGATACAAGTCGTATCCAAAGCCCTTCGCGGCGGCAAGGGCGCTGCGGACATCCCTGTGCGCACTTGTATACGACTTGTATTTCGTCATTGCTTTATGCGGACGCTCCCCCGATAGTGAACCAAGAATCGATCGGAAAAAAGATCGACGGTCAGCATCCACAGGGAGACGGATAGATGAAAACCTCTACGCTTGCCTTCACGTTCCTCGCGGCCTCGGGCCTTGCCTTGCCCGCCGCAGCCGACGCGCTCGATGACATCATCTCTTCGGGGGAGCTGCGCTGCGCCGTCGTGCTCGATTTCCCCCCCATGGGTTCGCGCGACGAAAACAACAACCCGATCGGCTTCGATGTCGATTACTGCAACGATCTGGCCGCTGCGCTGGGCGTCGAGGCCGAAATCGTCGAAACCCCGTTCCCCGAGCGTATTCCGGCCCTGATGTCGGGCCGCGTCGATGTGGGCGTCGCCTCCACCTCGGACACGCTGGAACGCGCCAAGACGGTCGGGATGAGCATTCCCTACTTCGCCTTCGAAATGGCCGTCACGGCGCGCGACGGCTCGGGCGTGACCTCGTTCGATACGATGAAGGGCAAGACCGTCGGCGCCACCGCCGGCACCTATGAGGCGATCGCCCTGCAGGAGCAGGTGGATGCATGGGGCGAGGGCAGCTTCCGCCCGTATCAGACGCAGGCCGACGTGTTCCTCGCGCTCGCCCAAGGGCAGATCGACGCCACCGTCTCCACCTCCACCGTGGCGCAGGCCAATGTCAAAAGCGGCAATTTCGAAGGCATCTCGGTCGTCGGCATGGCCCCGTTCGACACCGATTACGTCTCGCTCTTCGCCATGCGCGAGGAATACGGCCTGATCAACTATCTCAACCTCTTCATCAACCAGCAGGTCCGCACCGGCCGTTATGCCGAACTCTATGAGAAATGGGTCGGCGGCGAGGTTCCCGATCTGACCGTGGGCAGCGTCTACCGCTGATCCCGACGTTGCGGTGGCCCCCGGCCACCGCCTTTCCCGGCCCGTGAGAGATCATGTTCAACTACAGTTTCCGCTGGAATCAGGCATTGCAGGCCCTGCCGCAGATGCTGGAAGGGGCGCTGGTCACGCTGCAGATCGCCATCCTGTCGATGGCGATCGGTATCGTCATCGCGATCGTGCTGACGCTGTTTCGCCTGTCGGGCAGCAAGGCGCTGTCGGCGCTGGCGCAGACATGGGTGGAGGTGGCGCGCAACACGCCCGCGCTGTTCCAGATCTACATGGCGCATTTCGGCCTCGGTGCCTTCGGCATCCATCTCAGCCCCTATGCGTCGCTGCTTCTGGGCATCACCTTCAACAATGCCGGCTATCTGGCGGAAAACTTCCGCGGGGCGCTGAAGGCGATCCCCGAAACGCAGATCCGCGCCGGGCGCTCGCTCGGGATGCCGCAATTGCAGGCCTTCCGGCTGATCGTCATGCCGCAGATGCTGCGCATCGCCTTCCTGCCCGCGACCAACCAGATGATCTGGGCCATCCTGATGACCTCGCTCGGGGTGACGGTGGGGATGAACACCGACCTTGCGGGCGTCACGCAGGATCTGAACGCGCGGTCCTTCCGCACCTTCGAATTCTTCGCACTGGCCGCCGTGATCTACTACGTCATCGCCAAGGTCGTCATGCTGGCCGCGCGCGGCATCGCATGGCGCATGTTCCGGTACTGAGAGGTGGATATGTTCGATACGGCTCTCTCATGGAACGACATGATGTTCCTCGCCAAGGGGGCGGGGATGACGCTGATGGTCACGGCGGTGTCGGTGTTCGCCGGTACGATCCTCGGGGTGATCTGCGGCATCGTCCGGGTGCAGGCCGGGCCGATCTGGTCGGCGCCGCTGGCCTTCGTGCTCGACATCTTCCGCTCGGTCCCGCTGCTGATCCAACTGGTGCTCGGCAATGCGATGCAGGCGATCGCGCGGCTCGGCTGGGATCCCTTCACCACCTCCTGCGTGGTCCTCTCGCTCTATACTGCCGCCTATTGCACCGAGATCGTGCGCGGCGGGATCGAGGCGGTTCCGGCCCCGACACGGCGGGCCGCCCGCTCGCTCGGGATGACGTGGTGGCACGACATGCGCTATATCGTGGCGCCGCTGGCCACGCGGGTCTCGCTGCCCGCTTGGATCGGGCTGACGCTGGGCGTGATGAAGGATTCGGCGCTGGTGCTCTGGCTCGGCCTGATCGAGTTGCTGCGCGCCTCGCAGATCCTCGTGACGCGCCTGCAGGAACCGCTGTTCATCCTGATCGTCTGCGGCGCCATCTATTTTCTTCTCAGCTTCCCGATAGCGCGCCTTGGCGGTTATCTCGAAAAACGGTGGTCTCCCCATGATTGAGATTCAGAACGTCCGCAAATCCTTCGGCCCGCTGGAGGTGCTGAAGGGCATCGACCTGACGGTGGCCAAGGGCGAGGTGCTGACTGTCATCGGCGGATCGGGGTCGGGCAAGTCCACGCTCTTGACCTGCATCAACGGGCTGGAGCCGATCGATTCCGGCCGCATCCTGATCGACGGCACCGAGGTGCATGCCAAGGGCACCGACCTGAACCGCCTGCGCCGCAAGGTCGGGATCGTGTTCCAGTCGTGGAACGCCTTTCCGCATCTGACGGTGCTGCAGAACGTCATGCTGGCCCCGCAAAAGGTGCTGGGCATCCCCGAGGCCGAGGCCGAGGCGATCGCCGTGAAGCAGTTGAGCCATGTCGGCCTTGGCGAAAAGCTGAACGTCTATCCCAGCCGCCTGTCGGGCGGGCAGCAGCAGCGCATGGCGATCGCCCGCGCGCTGGCCATGTCGCCCGATTACATGCTGTTCGACGAGGTGACCTCGGCGCTCGATCCGCAACTGGTGGGCGAGGTGCTGGATACGCTGCGGATGCTCGCCTCCGAGGGGATGACGATGATCTGCGTCACCCATGAGATGAAGTTCGCGCGTGAGGTGTCCGACCGCGTGGCCTTCTTCCACAAGGGCGTGATGCTGGAGATCGCAGAGCCGACCGAGTTCTTCGGCGCACCCCGCGCGCCTGAGCTTCAGGCCTTCTTGGCGTCCACCCACTAGGATGCGGATCATCGTGATCGGCGCCGGCGTCGTCGGCCTGTCGGCAGCCCTTGCGCTGCAGGCGGAGGGCCATGACGTCACCGTTCTGGACCGCGAGGGGCCGGCGGCGGGCGCGTCGGCGGGCAATGCCGGGGCGTTTGCCTTTTCGGACATCCTGCCGCTCGCCTCGCCCGGCATTCTGCGCAAGGCGCCGCGCTGGTTGATGGACCCGCTCGGCCCGCTGTCGATCCCGCCGGCCTATGCCCCCCGCATCGCGCCGTGGATGTTCCGCTTCTGGCGGGCCTGCGCGCCGGGGCGGGTCGCGGCCTCCACCGCCGCGCAGACCGCGCTGATGGATCTGTCGAAGGCCGAACTCGAACCGTTCCTGCAGCGCAGCGGCACCGCCCCCATGCTGCGCCGCGACGGCAATCTGCAACTCTACGAAACCGAGGCCGAGTTCCGCGCCGCGAAGCCCGGCTGGGATCTGCGCGCGAACCACGGCATCCCCTTCCGCCACATGACCGCCGAAGAGATGGCCGAGCTGCAGCCCGGCCTTTCGCCGCGTTTCATCCGGGGCACCTTCACGCCCGATTGGTATTCCATCGCCGATCCGCGCCTCTATACGCTGGCGCTGGCCGAACGGCTGGTATCGCAGGGCGGGCGCATCCGGCGGGCCGACATCGCCGCGCTTCAGATCGGCGCGCGCATCGGTGTGGACGGGCAGATGGCCGACCGCGTGGTGATCGCGGCGGGCGCCCATTCGCGCCGTCTGGCGGCCCTCGCCGGCGACCGTGTCCCGCTGGAGACGGAGCGCGGCTACAACACCACCCTGCCGCCGGATGCGGTGGATCTGCGCTGTCAACTGACTTTCGGCGGCCATGGCTTCGTCATCTCGCGGCTCTCGACCGGGATCCGTGTCGGCGGCGCGGTGGAATTGGGCGGGCTGGACCGCGCGCCCGATTTCCGCCGGTCCGATGCGATGCTGGCCAAGGCCGCCCGCTTCCTGCCCGCGCTGCGGACCGATGGCGGCACCCGCTGGATGGGGTTCCGCCCGTCGCTGCCCGACAGCCTGCCGGTGATCGGGCGGGCGCGGGCCTCGGGGCAGGTGCTCTATGCCTTCGGGCACGGCCATCTGGGGCTGACGCAATCGGCCGGAACGGCGCGGCTGATCGCCGATCTCGTGGCCGGGCGCACGCCCGCGATCGATCCGACCCCCTTCTCCGCACAAAGGTTCTGACATGGCGACCCATACCTTCTCCTGCATCGACGGGCATACCTGCGGCAATCCCGTCCGGCTCGTTTCGGGCGGGGGGCCGCGCCTCGATGGGGCCACCATGCTGGAGCGGCGGGCCCATTTCCTGCGCGACCACGACTGGGTGCGCACCGGGCTGATGTACGAACCGCGCGGGCACGACATGATGTCCGGCTCCATCCTCTATCCGCCGACGCGCCCTGATTGCGACATCGGCGTGCTGTTCATCGAAACCTCGGGCTGTCTGCCGATGTGCGGGCACGGCACCATCGGCACCATCACCATGGCGATCGAGAACGGCCTCGTCACCCCGCGCATACCGGGGCAGCTGTCCATCGACACGCCGGCCGGAAAGGTGGACATCACCTACCGCCAAGAGGGCCGCTTCGTGGAGGAAGTGCGTCTGACCAACGTGCCGGGCTTTCTGCATTCCGAAGGGCTGACCGCCGAGGTGGAGGGCCTTGGCGAGATCGTGGTCGATGTGGCCTATGGCGGCAACTTCTATGCCATCGTGGAGCCGCAGCGGAACTTCCGCGACATGGCCGACCATTCGGCGGGCGAGCTGATCGGCTGGTCGCGCCTCTTGCGCGCGGCGTTGAACGCCAAATACGAGTTCGTTCATCCCGAACATCCCGCCATCTGCGGGCTGTCGCATATCCAATGGACGGGCGCGCCGACGGTGGCGGGCGCCCATGCGCGCAACGCGGTGTTCTACGGGGAAAAGGCGATCGACCGCTCGCCCTGCGGCACGGGCACCTCGGCGCGGATGGCGCAACTGGCGGCGCGCGGCGCGCTGGCCGTGGGGGATGAGTTCGTGCACGAATCCATCATCGGCAGCCTGTTCCGGGGCCGGGTGGAGGGCGCGACCACCGTCGCGGGCCGCGCGGCGATCATCCCCTCCATCGCCGGATGGGCGCGGATGACGGGCTACAACACCATCTTCATCGACGACCGCGATCCCTTCGCCCATGGTTTCGTCGTGACCTGAGCGAAGGGTCGGGCGCCCTCTGCGCCCGGCCTCAGAGCCAGCCGGGCTGCGAGGGTTTCGCGCGGCCGTGGATCGCCGCCGTCACGCAATCGGACAGCGCGCCGAACCGCACCGTGCGCCCGGTCAGGCCGGGGCCGTAATGGGCATATTTGCCGGAATTGGTCATCACGGCGCGGGTCGCAGCCGGATAGACGGGCTCCGAGATGGAGCACCAGCAGATGTCAGAGACGACCTGCACCCCCGCTTCGATCAGCGCGGCCAGCGTGCCGTCGGCGCCCGCATCCTCCATCACCTTGCGCCCGGTGGTCAGGATCGTCGGCACCGACACCTTGCGCCCGCCAAGCTCCGCCGCCAGCGCCCGGCATTCCCCGAGCGAGGCATGGGGGCTGCCCAGTGCCACGAGGTCGATCGCCTCCGGCCCGTCGTTCAGCATCTTCCACCCGGCGGCAAGGTCCGCCGCGCCAAGGGTCACATGGTCGGCATCCTCGGCGATGCGGTCCGCCTCGGGGGTGATGCCTTCGACATGCAGCATCGGCGCGGCCGAGGTCGTCCCGAAGGCGGCGCACAGCGCCTTCAGCGCGTCCCGGTCCGGGGCCGCATCCGCAAGGCCCGTCAGCAGCGGGATCCGGTCGGGCGAGGCTTTGCCCGCAAGGTATCCCGCCAGCGGCCAGAAGGCGTCGTCCACCTCGGCCGGGATGTCGAAATGGATGATCCGCCGGGCGCGCCGCGGCCCATCGAGATAGACCCCCGCCAGCGGCGCCCGCCCCGTGACGGCGATGCACAGATCGAGGAAGTCGGGATGCTTGGCTGTCCGCGCCCCGATGACGCTGTTGGCGTAGATCACCGCATTCGATTCCGCCCATGCGATGGTGTCGCCCTCGGCCGGCGCGGTATCGAGGAGATAGGGCGAGCAGGTGAAGGTCGGCTGGCAGCCCATCTGCACATAGGCATCGGCCAACCGCTGGGCCGGGCCGCCAAAGATGGGCGGCACGCCTTGCTGCTGCCAGTTGCGCCGATCCACCGAGATGGCGTTCATCGTCGTCGGCACCCGCACATGGGCGCCGAGATCGCGGATCTTCTCGGCGAAGGTCAGGTTGGCGGGGCTGGCATAGATGCAGCCGTCGATATGGGCCTGATTCACATCCACCAGCCGGGTCGCGCCCTGCTGGGCGGCCATCGCGCAGATGATCCGCATCGACAGCGCGGCGGCCACGCCCTCGGCCCCGTCCAGCATCTGGCGGTCGGCCTCGGTCAGCTCCAACGCGCCGGTGGCGGGGGGAAGGACGGCAAGGCTCAGACCCTCGGCCTCGATCGCGGTATCGGTGATGCGGGCCTCGGGGCAGGTGGCCAGCCGGTCGAACGCGGCACGCGTCAGCCGCAGGACGGGCAGGCGGCTCTCGAACATCTCGGCCGCGATCAGCGCGCCCAGCGTGACGACATCCTCCTCCTCGCAGAACACCAGCGCCGCGGGGCCGCGCCCCGACAGCACCAGATCCAGAAGCACCCCCGATCCGGTGCAGGATCCGCGGGTGGAGGGGAGCATCAGGATCGCGCCCGTCACGCAGCGCCCCTGCAGCGGATGGTGCACGTCGATCACCCGGCCCGTGGCCGGATCGACCCCGCCCCAGAAGCTGAGCGGTTCGTTCGCGGCGACGATCGGGCCAAGGGCCGTGCCGGGCAGGATGCTCTGTGCGTCGGATGTCATGGAATGCTCCTGGGTCGGGCCTGGGATGGGCGGGGTCATTGCTTCAGGGTGGGGGTCGCGCCCCATGTGTCGGCGACGGCATAACCTTCGGGCCACGGATCTTCGGGATCGAGCATGTAGCTGTGCCGCCCCGTGATCCACGCGCGTCCGGTGATCTGCGGCGTGATGGTGGTGCGGGGGCCGGTCCGATCCTCGGCGAGGATTTTGCCGGTGAAGGTGGAGCCGATGATCGAGGAATGGATCAGCGTGTCGCCCACGCCCATCTGCCCGCGCGCATGCAGCACGGCCATCCGGGCCGAGGTTCCGGTACCCGTCGGGCTGCGGTCGGACCGTCCGGGGGCGACGATGCAGGTGTTGCGGGTGACCTTGCCGCTGCCTTCGAACGGCATCGCGAACTGCACGATGGAAACGCCGCGCACATTGTCGAATTCGGGGTGGGCGATGTCGAACTGGGCGCGGGCCGCCTTGCGGATCGCCTCGCCAAGGATGGCAAGGTCGCGCGCCTCGTCCGGCGCGATGGAAAAGCCGAGCGCCTTGGCGTCCACGATGCCGAAGATCATGCCGCCATAGGCGATGTCGATCGGGATGGTGCCGTGCCCCTCCACCTCCAGCGGGCCATCGAGCCGCATGGCGAAGGCGGGCGCGTTGCGGAAGGTGATGGAGCGGCAGCGCCCCTCCCGGCATTCGGCCGTCACCTCGATGACGCCGCCGGGCATGTCCAGTTTGAAACGGGTGATGGGTTCGTGCATCGGCACCATGCCGGTTTCCAGCAGGACCGTGGCGACGCAGATCGTGTTCGAGCCGGACATCGGGACGTATTCCGTCGGCTCCATGACGATGACACCGGCGGCGCAATCGGGGTCGATGGCCGGCACGATCAGGTTGACATGCCGCGCGACCGAGCCGCGCGGCTCGCAGATCAGAAAGCGGCGGATGTCGTCATGGTCGCGCTCCATCGCGATCATCCGCTCCATCATCGTGGCGCCGGCGGGGGGCAGCACGCCGCCCACGATCACATCCCCGATTTCCCCTTCGGCGTGGCAGCCGACAACCTCGATCAGCCGTCTGGATTGCATGGAGGCCCCTTTGCGGCTGTCATGGCGAGGAGGAGAGCAGGTCCAGCAGCGCCTTGCGGATATGCTCGATATGGGCGCGCAGAAGGTCGGCCGCCTCGGCGAAGCGGCCGTTCTCGCAGGCGTCCAGAAGTTCGGCATGTTCGGCGACGGCGCGTTCGCGGTCGGCGGGGATGTGCAGAAGCTGCGTGCGGGTGTGAATTTCCACCTCGGCCAGAAGCTGATCGCTCAGCGCCAGCATCCGGTGGCTCGCGGCGTGCTGATACAGCGTCATGTGGAATTCGCGGTTGATCGCGTTCCACATGGACACGTCGTGATCGTTCAGCGCCTTGAAATAACGGGTCTGGATCCGGTGCAGCCGCGCGAAATCAGCCGAGGTCAGCCGCGGGGCGGAGCGTTCCAGCAGCCACGGCTCCATCAGCATGCGCATGCTGAACAGCTCGTCGATCTCTTCGGGGGAGAGTTGGGCGACAATGGCGCCGCGATGGGGCAGAAGGCGGATGAGGCCCTCCTTTTCAAGGATCAGGAACGCTTCGCGCAGGGGGATGCGGCTCATCCCGAGTTCGGCGGCGAGGACATCCTGCTTCAACTGAAACCCGGGCGGGTAAACCGCATTCAGGATGCGCTGGCGCAGTTCCGACGCGGCGGTCTGGGCCATCGTCCTGTGGGGGGTGATCTTATCCAAGCGTACGGTCCCGAACCTTCCCTGTCCGTGTCGTGCAGTATTTGTATAAAATCTACGATGTCAAGGAACAGGCTAAAAACCTGAGTATGGCGCATTCCGGCGGCGCGTCCACCGCCGGAATGGCACGGCTCAGTTATAAGCGCCCGCCGAATAGGTCAGTTCGTAGGAATGGGAGTAGAGTTCGAACACGATGCCGAAGGGATCTTCGACATAGACCATGCGATAGGGCTTGTCCTTGTAGTAGTGGCGCACCGGCATCCGCTGCCGCCCGCCTGCCGCCACGATCTTGGCCAAGAGCCCTTCGACATCCGGGTCCTGAATGGCGAAGTGGAACAGGCCCGTCTGGCGGAAGGGCAGGTTGTCCTCGGCGGCGTGGTTGCCCTGAAACTCGAAAAGCTCGAAGCCGATGCGGTCGGCGGTGGCGAGGTGGGCGATGCGGAACCGTCCCCAGCCGGGGCCGAAGACATCGTTGCACATCACGCCGATGTCGGTGTCATCCTCGGCGATCTCGGTCGGGGGCATGATGACGTAAAATCCCATCACGTCGCGGTAGAATTCCGTGGCGCGATCGAGGTCGGGCACCGAGAGCCCGATATGGGAGAAGGTACGGGGGGTAGGGGTCATGGCAGGTTCCTTTCGTTGCCCGACATATAAGGCCGTTGCATTGCGACAAGAAATTATCATCTGTGATGCAGATCATCACATGGCGGAATGAACATGCTGAACGCGCAATGGATCGAAACCTTCGTCACCCTGTGCGAAACCGGGCATTTCACCCGCACCGCCGAGCGGTTGAACATGACCCAGCCCGGCGTGTCCCAGCAGCTGCGCAAGCTGGAGGAGCAGGTGGGACAGCCCCTCATCTCGCGCGATGGCAAGCGGTTCGTCCCGACCCCGGCCGGTGAAGCGGTGCTGCGCCTTGGCCATGACCGACGGCGGCAGGAGCAGGCCCTGCGCGCCGCCCTGTCGGTGGATGATCCCCATGTGGGCGAGGTGACGCTGGCCTGTTCGGGCAGCCTTGCGATGCTGCTTTATCCGCAGCTTCTGGCGCTGATGGCCGAGGCGCCGGATCTGGTGATCCGGCTGGAGGCCGCGCCGCAGGCCCGCGTGCAGGACGGGGTTCTGACGGGGGCGTTCGATCTCGGCATCGCCGATCACGCGCCCGCCCATCCGCGGCTGGAGGGGCAGCGCGCGGGCACGGATGAGCTGTGCCTCGTGCTGCCGGCGGGGCAGTCGGCCGAGCGGTTCGCGGATCTGCAGGCGCGGGGCTTCGTCGATCATCCCGACGGTGCCGCCTATGCCGAGGCGCTGCTGCCCGCCAATTTTCCCGATTATCGCGGTCACCCGCGGGTGCGCAGCTTCATCAACCAGATCGGCCAGATCCCGGAGCCGGTGGCGCGGGGCATCGGCTATACGATCCTGCCGCGCAGCGGGGTGGAGGCGTTCGCGCGCCGCGACCGGCTTGCGGTTGCGGCGCTGTCCCATCCGGTGCGGCACGATCTGTGGCTGGTATGGCGGCGGGGGCGGCAGCTTCCCGCGCGGGTGGCGGGGGTCGCTGCGCGCGTCACGGCCGCGCTGGGGGCGGCCGTGCCCTGAGGCGTCAGCTGGCCACGATCTCCTGACGCTGATGGCCGAGGCCCTCGATCGCCAGTTCCACCACGTCCCCGGCCTTCAGGAAGCGCGGCGGCGTCATGCCCATGCCCACGCCGGGCGGGGTGCCGGTGGTGATCACGTCGCCCGGCTCCAGCCGCATGAAGGACGCGATGTAGGTGACCAGATGGGCGATGGGGAAGATCATCGTCTCGGTCGTGCCGGTCTGCATCCGCTGCCCGTTCACATCGAGGCTGAGGGCGAGGGACTGCACATCTGCGATCTCGTCCGGGGTCACGAGCCATGGGCCGAGGGGGCCGAAGCCCGGCGCGCTTTTGCCCTTCGTCCACTGGCCGCCGCGTTCCTGCTGCCATGTGCGTTCGGACACGTCATGGCAGATGCAGTAGCCGGCGATGCCGCGCACGGCCTCCTCCGCGCTCACCTCATGGAGGGGCTGGCCGATGACGATCGCGATCTCCACCTCCCAGTCCAGCTTGTCCGAACCGCGCGGGATGCGGATCGGATCGTCCGGCCCCGACAGGGAGGACGGCGCCTTGTTGAACAGGATCGGCTCTTCGGGGATGGCCATGCCGGCCTCGCGGGCATGATCGGCATAGTTCAGCCCGACGGCGATGAAGTTGCCGACCCGCGCGATGCAGGGGCCGATCCGCGGGGTGCCGGGCACGAGGGGCAGGGCACTGACATCGAGGCCCCGCAGGCGGTCCAGATCGGGCAGCGTTCCGGCGTCGATGTCGCTGACGATCCCCGACAGGTCGCGAATCGCGCCCCCGTCATCGAGGATGCCGGGACGTTCCTTGCCCGGTTCGCCAAAGCGCAGCAGTTTCATTCCTATTTCCCCCAGGTCAACGCGAGCGGTTGCACGTCATGTGCAAGCTCCAGAAGACCGGCCTTTGTCGCCGGATGCAATGGCTCCAGCGGGTGGCGGACGGCGTCCGATCCGATGACCCCGCCTTCGGCCATCACCGTCTTGGCCGCGCGCAGCCCGCATTGGCGGTTCTCATAGTTGATGAGGGGCAGGATCCGGCGATAAAGGTCGGCCGCGGTGGCCCGATCCCCCTCCGCATGGGCGGTGATCACCGGGCGGATCAGGTCGGGCAGCAGCGCCGAGGCCATCACCCCCGTCGCCCCGGCATCCAGATCGGCCATGAGGGTGATCGCCTCTTCGCCGTCGAAGGGGCCGTGGATGTCTTCGCCCCCCGCCTCGATCAGGGCGCGCAGCTTGGCCGCCGTGCCCGGAACCTCGATCTTGAAATACCGCACGAGGGGCAGTTCGCGGGCGACGCGGGCCAGGAAGGCCACCGACAGTTGCGTCCCGCTGAGCGGCGCATCTTGGATCATCACCGGCACGCCGCCCGCTTCGGCCACGCGGGCGAAATGATCGTAGATGGCGGTTTCGTCCACGCGCATTCCGGTGCCGTGATAGGGCGGCATGATCATCAGAAGGCTCGCCCCGGCGGCCGCGGCATGGGCGGCCCGTTCCGCCGCGATGCGAGTGGAGAAGTTGCTGCAGGTCACCATCACGGGAACGCGGCCGGCCACATGCTCGAGGCAGGTCTCGGTCAGGATGCGGCGTTCCTCATCGGTCAGCAGGAACTGCTCGGAATAGTTGGCAAGGATGCAGATGCCGTCCACGCCCTGATCGATCATGCAATCCATCACACGGCGTTGGCCGTCCAGATCGATATCGCCATTGGCATGGAACGGGGTGGGTGCAACGGGGAACAGCCCCTTGTAGCGGGTCATGACGCCTCCGGTGGTTTGGGGGATGCCCGGCCGCGTGGCCGGGCCAGTGATCATTCCGCGAGATCGGCGGGCAGGGATTGGTGGAAGTACTTCTCGTAGATGCCGTTCAGCTTGCCGTTCTGCAGGTTCGCCAGCACCCAGCCGTCCAGCGCCTCCTTCAGCGCCGGCTCATCCTTGCGAAGGCCGATGGCCATCGGATAGGAGGCCATGTTCATCTTCACCTCCAGCCCGAGGCCGGGGTTCTGCTCGGCCAGCGCGTTGGCGGTGGAAAGGGCGGCCGCCAGCATCTTCTGCTGGCCGGTTGCGACGGCGGTGGTGGCCGTCGCCTCGTCCTCGTAGCGGACGATGTTCGCGCGCACGCCCGTATCCTTCACGAGGCGCGTCAGTTCGATATCGGCGGTGGTGCCGCGGGCGACCGCGATGGCCTTGCCGGCCAGATCCTGCGCCTCGGTGATCGCCTCGCCCTCGGGGGCGGAGATGACGACCGGGATCACCCCATAGGGCCGGGAATAGTCGATGACCTTCCGGCGTTCGTCCGTGATGGAGAAGGACGCGATCACCACATCCACCTTGTTGGAGAGCAGGAACGGCACCCGGTTCGCCCCCGACACGGGCACGAGTTGCAGCTTCACGCCCAGATCCTCGGCCAGAAGCTGCGCCGTCTCCACGTCCGATCCGGTTTCGCGGGTGGCGCTGTCGAGCATGCCGTAAGGCGGGTGGCTGACATCGATGGCGACGATGACGCTGCCCCGCGCCTTGATGTCGTCCAAGGTATCGGCAAGGGCCGGCATCGCCGCCCCGGCCACCAGCGAAAGCGCGATGGCGCCAAGATAGGTGCGAACAGTCATGGTATCCTCCCATTTCTGCGGATGCCGGCCTCCCCGCCGGTCCGCGTGTCCGGCTCGGGTCAGAGACCGTTGCCCACGAATTGCTGAAGTTCGGCCGTTTGCGGGGCCGACAGCATGCGCCCGTCGCCGGTTTCCCAAACGCGGCCCTGATGCATGAAGACGATCTTGTCGGCGACCGAGCTGGCGAAGGACATCTCGTGCGTGACGAGCACCATCGTCATTCCGCTGGCCGCCAGCCGTTCGATGGTGCGCAGCACCTCGCCCGTCAGTTCGGGATCGAGCGCGGATGTCACCTCGTCGAACAGCATCAGCTTGGGCCGCATCGCCAGCGAGCGGGCGATCGCCACGCGCTGCTGCTGCCCGCCCGAAAGCTGTTCGGGATAATTTCCGGCCTTGTCCGAAAGGCCGACCTGCGCCAGCACATCCGCCGCAAGGGTCCGCGCATCGGCCGCGCTGATCCGGTGCACCTTGCGCGGGGCCAGCGTCACGTTCTGCTCCACCGTCAGGTGGGGGAACAGGTTGTAGCTTTGAAAGACGATGCCGACATCCTTGCGCAGATCGCGCAGGTCGGTGCCGCTTTCGTGCAGATGGCGTCCGCAGACGGTCAGCGTGCCGCCGTTGATCTTCTCGAGGCCGTTCACGCAGCGCAGCGCGGTGCTCTTGCCCGAACCGGACCGGCCGATCAGCGCCACGACCTCCCCCGGGGCGATGTCGAGGTCGATGCCCTTCAGCACCTCGAAGGCGCCGAAGCTCTTGCGGACGTCACGGAAGGCAACGAGCGGTGCGGCCGTCGTGGCCCGCGTCTCATGGATGGCGTTCATGGCGTTCATGGCTCTCTCTTACGTCCGTTGAAGGCGGCGTTCGTAGCGGCGGGCGATCATCGACATCGGGAAACAGATCGCGAAGTACAGCACCGCGGCGATGGTGAAGACGGTGAAGGGCATGTAGGTGGAATTGTTCAGCACCTTGGCCGAGTAGGTCAGGTCGAAGAAGCCGATCACCACCGAGTAGGAGGTGTTCTTCACGATCTGCACCATGAAGCCGACGGTGGGCGGAATGGCGATGCGCACCGCCTGCGGCAGGATCACATGGACGAAACGCTGAAGCGGGCTGAGGGCGAGGCATTCGCCGGCCTCCCACTGCGTCTTCGGCACGGCCTGAATGCAGCCCTTCCAGATTTCCCCCAGATAGGCCGAGGCATAGAGCGTCATCGCGGCCCCCGCCGCCACCAATGCGGGCACGTTGTAGCCGCCGATGCTCATCCCGAAATAGACGACGAACATGATGACCGGCAGCGGGATGCCCTGAACGATCTGCACGAAGCCCGAGGACAGCAGCCGCAGCGTCCGGCTGGCGGAACGGCGGGCCAGCGCCAAGGGCAGGCCCAGAAGCGTGCCGCCGGCAAAGCCGAGAAGCGACAGCACCACCGTCCAGCCGGTGCCCCGGAACAGGTAGGTGAATTGTTCGATGGTCAGTCCAAGCATGACAGCCTCCGTCAGGTGCCGGGATGAGGATCAAAGAGGGGTGCGAAGCCGCCGCCGCCGCGGGAAGCTGACCTGCGCGACGCCCATCAGCACGATGCGCAGCAGCGTCGCCATCGCAAGGTAGATGGCCGCGATCACGAGGTAGACCTCGAAGCCCCGGAACGTGAAGGACTGCACCATATAGGCAACGCCGGTCAGTTCCTCGGCCGAGATCTGGGACATGATGGAGGTGGCGAGCATCATCAGCACGAACTGGCTGACGAGCGCGGGATAGACCCGCTCCACCGCTTGGGGCAGCTGCACCGACAGCACGGTCTGCACCGGGCCGAGGGCGAGGCATTCGGCGGCTTCCACCTGTCCCTTGGGGATGCTCTGGAACCCGGCGCGCATGATCTCGGCGGTATAGGCGCCGACATTGATCGTCAGCGCGATCACCGCCGCCACGAACGAGCCGATGTAGATCTGCAGGACCGCAAGGCCGAAGAACAGCCAGAAGACCTGAATGATCAGCGGCGTGTTGCGGATCGCCTCCACATAGCAGGTGGCGATCCCGCGCAGCCATGGCCCGCCATGAAGCCGCGCCAGCGCCACCGCCGTGCCCAGCACGAAGCCCGGAACGATGGAGACGAAGGTCATCCCCAGCGTCAGCCAGACCCCGCGCCACATGTCCGGCGCGTAGCTCGACAAGAACGAGAAATCGAATTCATAGCCCATCGGGATGGACCTTTCGGATCACGTCATGCGGCTGCGCATGACGTGTCAACGCCTTGATTCGCATCACCTCTGCCTCCCCACAGCTGGATACGTTTCGACTTGACGAAGAGGTAGCATGGACGGATATTGCAGGCAATAGCCATTTTTAGGAAACGTGGCCGACATGCTTACAGATACCGTTCCCGCCCTTGTTCTGAACCCCGACGACACGGTCGCCGTGGCCCGCCGGGCGATTCCCGCAGGCACCGCCTTCACCCTGGGCGAGCGGGCGATCACCGCCGCCGCCGACATTCCGAGCGGTCACAAGATCGCGCTGACCGACACCGCCCCCGGCCAGCCGGTGGTCAAATACGGGCAGGTGATCGGCACCGCCTCGGCGGCGATTGCGGCGGGGGATCATGTGCATCTGCACAACCTCGCCATGCAGGACAGCCATGTGGAGCATCGCTTCGCCGAAGCCGCCCGCCAGACGCCGCTGCTGCCCGAGGCGGAGCGGCGCACTTTCGACGGCTATCTGCGCGCCGATGGGCAGGTGGGCACGCGCAATTACATCGGGATCATCACCTCGGTGAACTGTTCGGCCACGGTGGCGCGCGCGATCGCCGATCGCTTCAACCGGGGATCGGAACTCGAGGCGTTTCCCAATGTCGATGGCGTGGTCGCGCTGACCCATGGCACCGGCTGCGCGATCAGCATGAAGACGGAGGGCTATCTCTATCTGACGCGGGTGCTGGCGGGCTATGCGCGCAATCCCAATTTCGCCGGCATCCTGATGATCGGCCTTGGCTGCGAGAGCAATCAGATCGCCTTCATCAAGGAGCGATTCGGCCTCGAGGAAGGTCCGACGCTGCGGACGATGACGATCCAGCAACTGGGCGGCACGCGCCGCACGGTGGAGGTCGCCTCGGACATCATCCGCGAGATGCTGCCCGCCGCGCAGGCGGCCACGCGCACGCCGCAGCCGCTGTCGGGGCTGAAACTTGCGCTGCAATGCGGCGGGTCGGACGGCTATTCGGGCATTTCGGCCAATCCGGCGCTGGGCCATGCGGCGGATCTGCTGGTGCGCCATGGCGGCACGGCCGTGCTGAGCGAGACACCCGAGATCTATGGCGCCGAGCATCTTCTGACCGCCCGCGCCGTCACCCCCGACGTGGCCCGCCGCCTCGTGGACCGGATCGATTGGTGGCGCGATTACACCGAGCGGAACGGCGCGGAGCTGAACAACAACCCCTCGCACGGGAACAAGGCCGGGGGGCTGACGACGATCCTCGAAAAATCGCTCGGGGCCGTGGCCAAGGGCGGGACCATGCCGCTGGAGGCCGTCTACGAATATGCCGAACCGATCGACCGGACCGGCTTCGTGTTCATGGACACGCCCGGCTACGATCCCGTGGCGGTGACGGGGCAGTTGGCGGGCGGGTGCAACATGCTCGTCTTCACCACGGGGCGCGGATCGGTGTCGGGGTTCAAGCCTGCGCCGACGATCAAGGTCGCCACCAACACCGCCATGTACCGCCACATGGAGGAGGATATGGACATCAATTGCGGCGGCATCGTCACCGGAGAGCGCACGATCGAAGAGGCCGGGGAGGAGATCTTCGAGCGTGTCATCGCCGTCGCCTCGGGCGCACGGACGCTGAGCGAGGAGTTCGACTACGGTGACAACGAATTCGTTCCGTGGCAGATCGGGGCCGTTACCTGAGAGGAT
Source organism: Falsirhodobacter algicola (assembly GCF_018279165.1). Lineage (GTDB taxonomy): Bacteria > Pseudomonadota > Alphaproteobacteria > Rhodobacterales > Rhodobacteraceae > Falsirhodobacter > Falsirhodobacter algicola. The sequence continues at coordinate 2,222,160 of NZ_CP047289.1, forward strand.
CGTGTCATTCCCAAGATCGATCGCACCCCCGCCTATGCGGCACTGACGGCGCGGCTGCGCGCCAGCCTCGATGCCGGGCGGCTTGCCCCCGGCACCGTTCTGCTGGAAAGCGCGCTGGCGGGCCTTGTCGGCTCTAGCCGCGCGCCGGTGAAGCAGGCCTTGGCCGCGCTGGAGGGAGAGGGCCGCGTCACCCGTTTCGCCGGGCGCGGCCTGATGGTGCCGGGGGACGAGCCGCGCCGCATCCCCCTGACCCCCGCCATGCTGGGCCTTGCCGAGGACGAGCCCCCGGCCAAGGCCCCGACATGGCAGCAGCTCTATTACGATGTGGAGCGGGAGATCATCCTGCAATCGGTCATGGGCCGGTTCCGCGTGAACGAACTCGCGCTGTCGCGTCATCTCGATGTCGGGCGCACCGTGGCGCGCGATCTGCTGATACAGGCCGAGAAGCTGGGCCTCGTTCAAAAGGGGGAGCGGGCGCATTGGTGGATCGTGCCGCTGGATGCGGCGCGGTTCCAGCACCTCTATCAGTTACGGGTGCTCTTGGAACCGGCGGCGCTGCAATCGGCGATCCCGCATATCCCGCCCGAGGATCTGCGCGCCATGCAGGAGCGCCTGCATGCGGTGATCGACAGCTATCCGTCCGTGGACAGCCCGACGCTGGACCGGCTGGAGACGGATCTGCATGTCGATTGCTTGGAACATGCGAGCAATCCCGAACTGCTGGCCGCGCTGAAGCGCACGCATTGCATCCTCGTATCCGGCAAGCACATTCAGGTTGCGGCGGGGCGCGTGCCCGATGCCTTCATGGACGAACATCTGGCGGTGCTCGATGCCGTGGCAGCGGGGGATGTGCGCCGCGCCAAACGGGCGCTGGCGCAGCATCTCGCCTCTTCGGCCGGAAAGGCGACGGAGCGGCTGACGGCCTTCCGCGCCACCGCCCGCGCCGCCCCCCCGCCTTACATCGTCTGAGGTGCCTCTTCGGAGAGCATCACCCGGTGGCCGGGGGCCACCTCGCGCCACTGCCGCCGTGGCGGTACGAAGCCGCGCGGGCGCACCGGGCTTTTCAGCTCGGTGATCTCGGCATTGCGGCGCATGCCGCGGCGGGCAGGGTCGGGGACAGGTACGGCAGCGATCAGCTTGCGCGTATAGGGGTGCTGCGGATTGCCGAAGATCGCCTCACGCGGGCCTATCTCCACGATCTCGCCGAGATACATCACGGCGATGCGGTGGCTGACTCGTTCCACCACCGCCATGTCATGGCTGATGAAGAGATAGGCGATGCCCAGCCGTTCCTGAAGATCCATCAGCAGATTGCATACCTGCGCCTTGATCGACACATCCAGCGCCGATACGGATTCGTCGGCCACGATCACCTTGGGGTTTAGCCCGAGCACGCGCGCGATGGCGATCCGCTGGCGCTGCCCGCCCGAAAACTCATGCGGGTAACGATCCATCATCGCGGGCGGCAGGCCGACCTGATCCAGCAGGTCCGCCGTCATCGCGCGCGCCTTGGCGCCGGTGGCAAGGCCGTGCTTCAGGATCGGTTCGGCCACGGTCTGCCCCACGGTCATCCGCGGGTTCAGGCTGGAGAACGGATCTTGGAAGATCATCTGCCCCGAACGCCGCATCCGCCGCAGATCCGCCGGGCCAAGGTCGCGCACATCGTAACCGTCCAGCGTGATCTGGCCCGAAGCGGGTTCGATCAGCCGCAGGATCGACCGCCCGGTCGTGGATTTTCCGCAGCCCGATTCTCCCACGAGGGACAGCGTCTCGCCGTGATGCAGATCGAAGCTGACATCCTCCACCGCATGAACTGCACCGGAAGGACGGCCCAGAAGGTTCTTTCCCACATCGAAACGCGTTACGAGGTTTCGGACCGAAAGCAGCGGCGTGCCGGAACGCTGCACGGTATTTGCCACGGGAGGTAGCGGCTCGATCGTGCCGGTGCCCATGTCCACCTTTGGAAAGCGCAGGGGCCATGCCTCGCCGGTCATGCTGCCCAGTCTTGGCACGGCGGCCAGCAGCGCCCGGGTATAGGGTTCCTGCGGAGCGGTGAAGATCTGCGGGGTCGGCCCTGTTTCCACGCAATCGCCACGGAACATAACCACGGTGCGATCCGCGATTTCGGCAACGACGCCCATGTCATGAGTGATGAACAGCACGCCCATGTTCTGCTCGGCCTGAAGCTCCTTGATCAAATCGAGGATCTGACCCTGTATCGTCACATCGAGCGCCGTCGTCGGCTCATCCGCGATCAGCAACTTCGGCCGCGAAGCGAGGGCCATCGCGATCATCACCCGCTGACGCATCCCGCCGGAGAATTGGTGCGGATGCTCGTCGATGCGGCTGCGAGCATTGGGAATGCGCACCCGGTCCATGAGGGCCAGCGTTTCGGCTCGTGCCTCGGCGCGGTTCATGCCTTTGTGGCGCAGCAGCACCTCGCCGATCTGCCGCCCGACGGTGAAGACGGGGTTCAGCGAGGTCATCGGCTCTTGGAAGATCATGGCGATGTCGTTGCCGCGGATGCGGCGCATCTCGGCATCGGGCAGGGCGGTCAGATCACGCCCGTCCAGCAGGATCTGCCCCTCGATGCGCGAACGGCCCTTTTCCAGTAGCCCCATGATCGACAGCGAGGTGACGGATTTGCCGGAGCCGGATTCGCCGACCACGGCCACCGTTTCGCCCGCCTTCACATCGAAGCTGACATCGCGCACCACCGGGATCCATCCAGCATCGGTCTTGAACGAAGTCGTTAGTCCCTGAACCTGTAGTACCATGCTTACCGTCCGACCGCATAGGCTTGCATCAGCCGCGGCGTGGCGGCCGCGCGCAACAGCCCGCTCGGATCGCGCCGCACCGCCGTCAGGCGCCCGATGTCCCAATCGCCCGCGACGGCCACGTCATGGCCGCGGCGGCGCAGTTCGGCGATGGTCGCCTCTCCGGCGCGGGCCTCGATCAGCATGCCGCCCGCCTTGCGCGTGCGCGGATAGAAGCTGGCGGGGAAATGGGTAGAGTGGAACAGCGGCAGGTCGATCGCGGCCTGCAGGTTCGGTTCGTGATGCACATAGCGCAGGAAGAAGGCGAGTTGCCATTGGTCCTGCTGATCGCCGCCCGGTGTGCCGAAGGCCAAGGTCGGTCGGCCATCCTTGAGCGCCAGCGAGGGGGTCAGCGTGGTGCGCGGCCGCCGGCCGGGGGCGAGCGACGTCGGCAGGCCCGACTGCATCCAGAACATCTGCGCCCGGCTGTTCAGGCAGAAACCGAGTTCGGGGATGATGGGCGAGGATTGCAGCCATCCGCCAGACGGCGTGACCGAGACCATGTTTCCCCAGCGATCCACCACATCCACATGGACCGTATCGCCGCGCTTTTCCGACAGATGCGCCATGGTCGGTTCATAGACTGCGCCTTGACCCAACCCGTCGATGACGCGCAGCGTCAGATCGCGCTGCGCCTCGAAGCCCGGAACGGTGCCCGGCAGCAGATCGCGCGAGGCGGCGGGGCCGATCAAAGCCCGCCGCTCTGCGTTGTAGGCATCCGACAGCAGTATATCCATCGGCACTGCGGCGTGGTCGGGATCGCCGTAATAGACCTCGCGGTCGGCATAGGCGAGTTTCATCGCCTCGATCACCGTATGCACGAAATCGGGGCCGGATGGGTCCATCGCCGCGATGTCGAACCCTTCGAGCAGTTTCAGCGACTGCAGCAGCACCGGCCCCTGACCCCATGCCTGCGTCTTGGCCACGGTCCAGTCGTGATAGGTGCCGAGTTGCGGCTCCTCCACCGTGGCGCGGTAACCCGCCATGTCATCGGCCGTCAGCACCCCCCGATGGCGCTGGCCCGAAGCGTCCATTGCCTCCGTCTCTGCGCAGAAGCGGTGGATCGCGTCGGCCACGAACCCGCGATAGAAGGCGTCACGAGCGGCATCTATCGCCGCTTCGCGCGTCGGGCCTTGCGCCGCCTCCACCAGGCGGGACCATGTGCGCGCCAGAGCCGGATTGCGGAACAGCGCCCCTGCGACCGGCACCTGCCCCTGCGGCAGCCATGTGGCATGCGATGTCTGCCAATGTTCGGCAAAGAAATCCTGCAACCCCGAAATGGTATCCGCGACGCGGGGCAGCAGGGGGTGGCCATGCTCGGCATAATGAATTGCGGGGGCCAGAACCTCGGCCACGCTCATGGTGCCGTAATCGCGCAGCATCAGCATCCAGCCGTCGAAGGCGCCGGGGATCACCGTAGCCAAAAGCCCGTTTCCCGGAATGACCTTGATCCCCTCGGCCGCGTAATGTTCGATCGTGGCTGCAGCCGGGGTCGGTCCTTGGGCGCAGATCACCTGCACCTTGTCCGATTTCGCATCATAGAGAATGGCGGGCATATCGCCAGCGGGGCCGTTCAGATGCGGCTCCAGCACATTCAGTACGAAGCCGGTGGCCACGGCGGCGTCGAAGGCATTGCCGCCCTTCTCTAGAATGCTCATCCCCACGGAGGACGCGATCCAATGCGTCGAGGCGACCATTCCGAAAGTGCCGGTCAGTTCGGGGCGGGTGGTGAAGGCTGTCATGTCAATTCTCGCGGGGGTCGAGGGCGTCGCGCAGACCGTCGCCCAGAAGGTTGAAGCCGATGACGACGAGGAAGATCGCCGTGCCCGGCCAGATCGCCATCCACGGCGCCTGCGTCAGGAAGTTCTTGGCCACGTTCAGCATGGATCCCCAGCTGGGGGCGGGGGCCTGCTGACCCAGCCCGAGGAAGGAGAGCGAGGCTTCGGCGATGATGGCCGTGGCGACGGTCAAGGTGGATTGCACGATGATCGGCGGGACGATGTTGGGCAGGATGTAACGGCGCATGATGTCCACATGGCCGAGGCCGATGGAGCGCGCGCCCTCGACATAATCCTCGGTCTTGACGGCCAGCACCTGACCGCGCGTCAGCCGGATGAAGACCGGTGTCGCCGAGAGGCCGATGGCGATCATCGCATTCGTAAGGCTCGGCCCGAGAAAGGCCGCAAGGGCGATGGCCATGATGAGAAACGGCATCGCCAGCAGCGCATCGGTGAAGCGCGAGATGACGGTATCGGTCCAGCCGCCGAAATAGCCCGCGATAAGGCCGATCGGCACACCCACCGTCACCGCGATGGCCACCGAGACGACCCCGGCCATCAGTGAGGCCCGCGCTCCCCAGATCATGCGCGACAGCACATCGCGCCCAATCTCGTCCGAACCCATCCAATAGAGTGCCGAGGGGGCCTTACGGATCGCCGTCCAGCTCGTCGCCAGCGGGTCCTGTATTGGCAGAAGCGGGGCGAGTGCGGCCAAGGCTACGAAGAAGGCGACGATGGCGAAGCCGACGATCGCCGAGGGACTGCGGCGGAATTTCCGCCATGCCTGGTTCTGTGCTTTCGGCAGGGGGGCGAGGATGGCGGTCATAGTGCGGACCTCATGCGCGGGTTCAGAAGAACATAGAGGATGTCGGCCACAAGGTTCATCGCGAGGAAACCGACGGCGGTGCACAGCACCACGCCCTGCACCACGGCGTAATCGCGGTTGAAGACGGCATCCACGATCAGTTTGCCGAAACCGGGGATCGTGAAGATCTGTTCGGTCAGCACGGCGCCCGCCAGCAATTCGCCGAAGAGCAGCGCCGTGAGGGTGATCACCGGCAGCAACGCGTTGCGGAAGGAATGCACCATCACGATTTCGCGCCCGCTCAAGCCCTTGGCGCGGGCGGTGCGGATGTAATCGGCCCGCATCACCCCCAGCATGGACGAGCGAGTGTGCCGCATCAGCGTCGCGGCAAGGCCCGTGCCCAGCACGAAGGACGGCATCAGCATAGTCTGTATGGAGCGGAGCGGATCGACGAAGAAGGATTCATACCCCGAAGCGGGAAGCCAGCCTAGATTGACCGATACCGTGAGGATCAGCATGATCCCGAGCCAGAAATTCGGGATCGACAGGCCCGACAACGCCACAAGATTGGCCAGCCAGTCGATCCATGTCCCTTTCTTCACCGCTGCAAGGATACCGGCGGGAATCCCGATCACCAAAGCGAAGATCATCGACATGACCGCCAGTTGCAGCGTGACGGGCAGCTTCTGCCCGATCAGCTCCAGCACCGGCTGATTGGTGCGCAGGGACATGCCGAAATCGCCCTGCAGCACGCCGCCGATCCAGCGGCCATATTGCACGATCAGCGGATCGTTCAGGTGATACTGCGCGCGCAGCGCCTCCAGCACGGCGGGATCGCGCTCTTCGCCCGCCAGCGCCAGCACCGGATCGCCTGGCAGAAGTTTCTGCAGCAAGAACACAAGGATGGAAACGATCACCAGCGTCGGAAGCGCAACGAGGATGCGCCTGAGGATGTAGATCAGCATGGTCGTGGCCTTTCAGGGGATGGCGGGGGTGCTCCCCCCGCCCGCCGGTCAATCTTCGTCGGTCACACCCTCGAGGCGGATCATTCCGTCGGGATAGGCCTTGAAGCCCTGCACTCCGGTATCTTCGGCGAAGATGTAGGTCTGGTGGCCGAGATAGATGATCGGCAGATCCATCGCGAGGATCTTGCCTGCGGCATCGTAATCGGCTTTGCGCGTGGCGATATCCGATTGGGTGCGGGCGTCGTTCAGCAGGCGGTCCACCTCTGCGTTGCTGTAACCGGCATCGTTCAGGCCGCCGCCGGTGGTCACGAATTGATGGATGTTGCCGTCCGGGTCCGCCCGGCCCGACCAGTCGGAGCGGGACATTTGGAAATTGCCCGCGGTCTGTTCGGCCAGAAGGGTCGCGAACTCGGTCGCCTGAAGCTGAACATCGAAGCCCGCCTCGGCCACCATTGCTTGAATCACCTGCATCATCTGCGTGGTGACGGGGTTGTTGGCGTGCTGAAGCGTGATCTGAACGCGGTCATGGCCCGCCTCCTTCATCAGCGCCTTCGCGCCTTCGAGGTCGCGCGCGGGAACGGGATTGTCCTTGTCGAACCACCGGCTCGAAGGCGGGAAGGGCTGGTTTCCGGGCGTTGCCTGACCTTCGAACACGACCTGCATCAACGCCTCACGGTCGATCGCCTTGGAGAAGGCCTGCCGCAGACGCGCATCCTCGCCCAATGGGTTCTCCGCATTCGGCCCGTTTCCGACATTGCTGTAGAGCGCCATGTAACCAAGGCCCGTCACCGATTGCATCTGCAGTTTGGGATCGGCCTCGACCGCCGCCGCATCGGTGGCGGCCACGCGTTCCACCATGTCCAACTCGCCCGAGCGGAGGTTGGCAAGACGTACGGTCGTGTCTGGGATCGGGAGATAGGTGACGCGGTCGATATGGATCTGATCGGCGTTCCAATAGGCGGGGAACTTGTCCAGAACGATGCGATCCTGCTGAACCCGCTCTACGAACTCGAACGGGCCGGAGCAGACGGGATTTGCGCCGAAATCGGCCCCCGCCGCTTCGGCCGCCTTGGGCGAGACCATCATCCCCGCACGGTCCGACAACTGCGCCAGAAGCGAGCTGTCCGGGGCCTTCAGATGGAACGTCACCTGAAGGGGACCGGTGGCTTCGATGCTGTCGATGGACGCAAGCTCCGATTTGCGGCGGCTCTCGGGCATCGTCATGTAGCGGTTGATGTTATAGACCACCGCCTCGGCGTCGAAAGGCGTCTCGTCGTGGAAGACGACGCTGTCCCGGAGGTTCATCACCAGATCGAGGCCATCATTCTCATAGCTCCAATCGGTGGCGAGCTGCGGAACGATGTCCACATCCTCGGACAGGTCCACCAGTTTGTCGCACAGCGCCGTATAGACGATGCGGCCGACGAAGGTGCGCGATTGCGCCGGATCGAGAACGTCCGGATCGTCCTGCAGGCCGATACGCAGTTCGTTCGCGGCCGCGGGCATCGCCGCCAGCAGCGCGATCAGGGCCGAGGCGGTCAGGGTGTTGAGCATCATGTCAGGTTTCCTTGCTGGATGGGGGGTGGCGCCGGTACGTCCGGGCTCTGGTCTGGGTAATGGCTCGTCTGCCGGTTCAGCGTGTCCTGAAGCAGCAAAAGATGTTCGTGCATGGCGCGCCCCGCGGAGGCGGGGTCGCGCGCGCCGATCGCATCGACGATGGCGGTGTGCTGCATGATCGTGATGGCGCGCGATCCCGCGCTGATGCGGGCCTGTTCGCGGATGGCGCACCACGCCGCATCCTGACGGATCCGGTTCACGATGTCGAACAGCCCAAGGAACAGAGTGTTGCGCGCAGCCTGCGCAATGAGGCGGTGCAGCATGCCGTCCCACAATTCGCGCGCATCGGCATCTTCCGAGGCGCTGATGCGTTCGGCAAGGTCGCGCATCCGTTCCACCTCATCCGGGCGGGCACGCAGGGCCGCCATCTGCGCCAGAGCCGGTTCGATCCGCAAACGGACTTCCATGATCTCCGCGAAATCGGTGGTGGCGATCAGGGCCGAGGGGCTGAGCGACGCGACATCGCGCTCGCCGAGGAAGGTTCCGGCCCCCTGGCGCCGCCAGAGCAGGCCCTCAGCCTCCAGCGCATCGAGGGCGCGGCGTAGGGCCCGGCGCCCGACGCCGAAGGTCTCGGCTAATTGCCGCTCGGTCGGCAGGCGGCTGCCGCTTGCAAGATCGGCCTCGGTTAGAAAGGTGCGCAACCGTTCGAGGGCATAGGCGGAGTTAACTTCCTGTGGAGATTCGGACGGCATCTCGTGATCCTTTGTTCCTGGACCACTGAGCCTATTCCTAATTGGTTACGCAAAAGGTTCAGCCAATTCGGCGGATGTATCTCGCGTACATGCCTAATGTTTGGGCTATATGTGTGCGGCGTAGGCGTTTTGAGGTCAGCTTGACGTGAACCAATGCCCTACTTGTTCCGGGGACGTTCGGCGGCGATGGCCTGCGTCAGCGCGCCGAAGCGGTCCGAGCGGACGATCTCCCGCCAGTCGCGGCGCAGCTTTGGGCGCCAGTTGGGGTGATCGTCATCCGTGGTGCTGGGCAGGTTCACGGGGCGCAGCTCTCCGGCCAGATCCTCCAGCCGTACGGCCATCAGGCGGGACGGAGCGCGGGCGAGGAAGCGGTGGACGGCGGTGACGATCGCCTCGGGGGCGGGGCCTTCGGCGGGGGGCGTGGTGCCGGGCGCGATCAGCCCTTCGGCGGCGAGGGCGTTCAGCAGATCGCGGCGCTCCCCCTTGCGGGCGGCGGTCTGTTCCTCGGCGGTGGCGGCGCGGACAAGGCCGAAGCGGCGGCGCAGGCGGATGTCATCGCCCTGCCACCAGCCCTGAAACGTCGGCAGATCATGCGTCGATAGGCACACCATCGCATTCACTGGATAGTCGGCGGGCGGGATGTAGCCGGCCTCGCCCCGTTCGAACAAAAGGATGCGGTAGGAAAGGATGCCCACCTCGTCCATCACCGCGCGAAAACCGTCCGGCACATTGCCCAGATCCTCGCCGATGATCATCGCCCCCCGCGCGTGCGAGGCATCGGCCAGCGCCGTCAGCATATCGCCCACCGGATAGCGGGCATAGGTGCCTGCCGACGGGTCCGTCCCGTCGGGGATCAGGAAAAGCTGCCACAGCCCCATGGCGTGATCGATGCGCAGCGCGCCCGCATGGGTCATCGCGCGGCGCATCAGGGCGGCAAAGGGCGCCGCGCGCCCTTCGGTCATCGCCACGGGCGATAGGGCCATCAATCCCCAGTCCTGACCGCTTTCGTTGAAGTAATCGGGCGGGGCGCCGATGCGCACGCCGTTCAGAACATCGGTGCGGCCCCAGCTTCCGGCGCCGCCGCGCGCCTCGCCGACCGCGAAATCGAGATAGAGGCCGATGCGCATCCCGGCCTTAAGGCAGGCGCGGTGGGCGGCGGCAAGCTGGCGGTCGGTTTCCTGCTGAAGCCAGCGGTGAAAGGCGAGTTCGGCGGCGTGATCCGCAGCGAAGGTTCGGATGGCGGGGCCGTCCGCCTCCTGCCAATCCGCAGGCCACTCCGTCCATGCGGCCCCATGCCCCTGCGCCGCCATATGGGCCGATACGGCCTCGAACAGGGCGTGGCGGTCCAGATCGTCCCGGTCTTCGGCGCAAAAGGCCGGGTCCGCATCCGGCGATCCGGCGGCCATCCAGATCGCCCGCAGCGCCCGCAGCTTCAGCGCCGCCACCGCCGGGTAATCGACGAGGTCCGTCCCCCGCACAGCCCGCAGCGCGGCGGGATCGGCCATGGTGGGTACGAACCCCTTCATCCGGTCCACGGCCAGATAGAGCGGGTTCAGGAACCGCCGGTCGGACGGGGAAAAGGGGCTGCACGCCGCCGGATCGGCCAGAAACAGGGAATGCACCGGGTTCAGCCCGACAAAATCGGCCCCCGCCGCCGCCAGATGCGGGGCAAGGGCCAACAGATCCGCAAAATCCCCGATGCCCCAGTTCCGGTCCGAGCGGAGTTGATAAAGCTGCACCGCCACGCCCCAACCGCGCAGCCCGTCCGGCAGGTGGCACCGCACGCCGCCGGGCGCGCGCAGCGTCGCATCGGCCGGTCCCGCCCCATCCCCGAAGGCCGCCGTCAGGGCCGCCAGCGTGGCGTCCGGGGCGCGGTGATGCTGCCCGCCGGTCCCCTCATACTCGACCGCGATGCCGAGGGCCTTCGCCCGTTCCTCCAGCCCCGCCATGATCACTCCTTCTGGCATCCGTGCGGAACGGCTGCGCCGGGGAATGGTTCCCGCAGGATTCCCCCTGCGACATTCTGGAACAGAACGCGCCGCTTGGGATTTCAATCGGACAGGACGACACATGAGGAGGATGTCATGCCCCGTTCCGGACCCGCCCATTCCGTCTATCTCGACGGGCTTAAGAACGCCCACGGGATGGAGAACCAAGCCCTGTCCATCATGAAGCCGCAACTGAAGCGGATCGAGCATTACCCCGATGTCGCTGCCCAGCTGGAGCGCCACATCCATGAGACGGAAGGCCAGATCGCCCGGCTGGAACATATCCTCGGCGAGCTTGGCGAGAGCCATTCCAAGCTGAAGGATGCCGCCCTGTCGTTCACCGGCAGCATGGCCGCACTGACCCACAGCGCCGCCACCGACGAGATCCTGAAGAACAGCTTCGCCAACTTCGCCTTCGAGAATTTCGAGATCGCGGCCTACACCTCGCTGATGACCGCCGCCGAGGAGACCGGCGCCGCCGAGGCGAACGCCCTGCTGCGCCAGAGCCTCGAGGAAGAGCGGCGCATGGCCCGGTGGATCGAGGAGAACCTTCCCGCCATCACCCGCGCCTATATCGGCCGCGCCGAAGCGGGCGCCCGCGCCGACGTCTGACCCCAAACGCCATTCATATGCCGCCCCGCCTGCGGGCCGGCCCCATACCCGGAGGATCCATGTTCTACGTTGACAACAAGCTGCAATACCCCGTCCGCGTCGATACGCCGAACCCGCTTTTCGCTCGCGCCCTTCAGCAGGCGATCGGCGGTGTGGAAGGCGAAATCCGCGTCGCGATGCAGTACTTCTTCCAAGCCTGCGGCGCGCGCGGCAATCCGAAGTTCCGCGACCTTCTGATGAACACCGCCGCCGAGGAGCTGGGCCATATCGAGATGCTGGCCACCGCCGTCGCCCTGAACCTCGAAGGCGCACCGCTCAGCCTGAAGGAAGAGATGGCGAAGGACAGCGCGATCAATGCGGTGATGGGGGGCATCAACCTCAAGAACCTCCTGTCCTCGGGCCTGTCGGCCATGCCGGTGGACAGCGACGGCGTGCCCTTCGACATGTCCCACATCTATGCCAGCGGCAACATCGCCGCCGACATGACGGCCAACATCGCCGCCGAATCCACGGGCCGGACGCTGGCCGTGCGCCTGTACAACATGACCGACGATCCGGGCATGAAGGACATGCTGCAATATCTGATCGCGCGCGACACCATGCACCAGAACCAATGGATGGCCGCGCTGGAGGAACTGGGCGGGGCGACCGGCGCCTTCCCGATCCCCAACAGCCACCCGCAGGCCGAAGAGAAGACCGAGTTTAGCTATGCCTATCTCGGCTTCCACGCCGACGGGAGCGAGCCGGCACCGGGCCGCTGGTCCTCGGGCGCGTCGGTGGACGGCAAGGGCGATTTCACCAGCCAGCCGATGAAGCCGCTGGGGCAGGAGCCGAACCTCGGCAAGGCCAAACCCAAGAGCGGCGCACAGTCCGAACAGATCTGATCCATGGGGGGCGGCCTGCATGGGCCGCCCCCATCCCAACGAACATCTCGCCTTTCCGTGATCGCTCGGCGTATTCTGCCGCCGGACAATCACAAGATGGACAGGACGATGATTGAAGAATTCAAGAAATTCATAGCGCGCGGCAATGTTCTTGATCTGGCGGTCGGGATCATCATCGGCGCGGCCTTCACCGCGATCGTCAATTCGGTGGTGCAGGATCTGATCAACCCGGTGATCGGCCTCGTCATCGGCGGGATCGATTTCACCAACCTCTATTGGGTGCTGTCGGGCGATGTGCCCGAAGGGTCCAGCCTCGAGCAGGCGCGCGAGGCCGGGGCGGCCGTCTTCGCCTATGGCAGCTTCATCATGGCCTGCATCAACTTCCTCATCATCGCCTTCGTGGTCTTCCTGATCGTGAAGGGCGTGAACCGCGTGAAGGATGCCGCGCACCGCCAAGTGGAGGAAGCCGCCGAGGCCCCCGTGCCGCCGCCCGGCCCGACGCAGGAAGAGCTGCTGGTGCAGATCCGCGACCTGCTGGCGCGTCAGGCCTGACATTGCGCCACGGCGCGGTTCGGCCTATGCCGGGCGCATCCCCCACAGGTGCGCCCGCATGACCCTCGACCCGACCGACCGCCGCATCCTTTCCGTCCTGCAGATGCAGGGCCGGATCACCAATGCCGAACTGGCCGAACGGGTGAACCTCTCGCCCTCGGCCTGCCACAGGCGGGTGCAGCGGTTGGAGGAGGAGGGCGTGATCGCCGGCTATGTCGCGCTGCTGGATGCGCGGCGGATGAAGCGGCCGACCGTCGTCTTCGTGGAGATCACGCTGTCGGGGCAGGCCGACGAGGTGCTCGCCGCCTTCGAGGCGGCGGTGCAGCGCATCCCCGATGTCATGGAATGCCACCTGATGGCCGGGACTGCCGATTACCTTTTGAAGGTGCTGGCGCAGGATACCGACGATTTCGCCCGCATCCACCGGCAGTATCTGGCGCGGCTGCCGGGGGTGGCGCAGATGCATTCCTCTTTCGCGCTGAAGACGGTGTTCCGCACCACCGCCATCCCCGTATGACGAAAAACCCCCGGGCGATGCACGGGGGTTCAACGGTGGCCCGAAGGCCCAGCTTCGACGCGAACGTCTTAGAGGTTACCCTCGCGCTGCGCTTTCTTACGAGCGAGTTTACGGGCACGACGAACGGCCTCGGCTTGCTCGCGCGCTTTCTTGACGGACGGTTTCTCGAAATGTTGCTTGAGCTTCATTTCGCGGAACACGCCTTCGCGCTGGAGTTTCTTCTTCAGGGCCCGAAGGGCCTGTTCGACGTTATTGTCACGAACGCTGACCTGCATGTGGTGTCACCACCTTCCTAAGCTAGAGTTGCACGAATGTGCAGGCCGGGCTCATATAAGGCACTATATCCCCCATGTCCACCGAAACTGAGGTTTGACCATGGAAAGCACCGAGGCGAAGAATGCCGTGATCGACGCGGCCTTGGCCCATGTCGCATTTGACGGCTGGTCGGAGGCGACGCTGCGCGCGGCCCTGTCGGATGCGGGGGTGTCCGCCGGTCTGGGGCGGGCGCTGTTCCCGCGCGGCGCGGTGGATCTGGCGCTGGCCTATCACTGGCGCGGCGATGCCGCCATGGCCGAGCGGGCGCTGACGGCCCCGCTGGGCGATATGCCCTATCGCGCAAGGGTCGCGACGCTGATCCGCTACCGCCTAGAGGCCGCCGACAAGGAGGCCGTGCGCCGCGGCTCCACCCTGTTCGCGCTGCCGCAACATGCCGGCGACGGGGCCCGCGCCGTATGGCACACGGCCGATACGATCTGGCGCGCGCTGGGCGATACGTCCGACGACGTGAACTGGTACACCAAGCGCGCGACGCTCTCGGGCGTCTATGCGGCCACGGTCCTCTATTGGCTGGGCGATGACAGCACCGGCCATCAGGCGACGTGGGATTTCCTCGATCGCCGGATCGAAGGAGTGATGCGATTCGAAGGCGTGAAGGCCCGCTGCGCCGGCAATCCGCTGGTGAAGGCGGCGATGCTGCCGCTTTCGTGGATCCGCGCGCCGCAATCGACCGATATGCCGGGAAGGACGTGGTGATGCCCGATATGCCCGAACTGATGCGCGCCGTGGCCATCACCGAACACGGCGCCCCCGAGGTGCTGAAGATCGACTACGTTCCCGCCCCGGTGCCGAGCCATGGGCAGATCCTGATCCGCATCGCCTATGCCGGGGTGAACCGCCCGGACGCCTTGCAGCGGGCGGGGCATTACGCGCCGCCGCCCGGCGCGTCGGCGCTGCCGGGGCTGGAATGTGCGGGCCATGTGGCGGCGGTGGGGCCGGGCGTCACCCGCTGGCAGGTGGGGGATGCGGTCTGCGCGCTTCTGCCTGGCGGCGGCTATGCCACCCATGCCGTGACCGAGGCCGACCACGCCCTGCCCATCCCCGAGGGGATGAGCCTTGCCGAAGCCGCCTGCCTGCCCGAAACCTGTTTCACCGTCTGGTCCAACGTGGTGATGCGCGGCGGCCTTGCGGCGGGGGAGAGGTTCCTCGTCCATGGCGGATCCTCCGGGATCGGGACGACCGCGATCCAGATCGGGCGGGCCTTGGGCGCGCGTGTCTTCGCCACCGCCGGTTCGGACGACAAATGCGCCGCCTGCGCCGAACTCGGCGCCGAGGCGATCAACTACCGCGACAGCGATTTCGTGGAAATCCTGCGCGCCGAGGGCGGGGCCGATCTGATCCTCGACATGGTGGGGGGCGATTACGTCCGGCGCAACATCCGCGCGCTGGCCGATGACGGGCGGCTGGTGCAGATCGCCTTCCTGTCCGGTGCCAAGGTGGAACTGAACATGGCCGAGGTGATGTCCCGCCGCCTGACGATCACCGGCTCCACGCTGCGGCCGCAGACGGCGCTGCAGAAGGCCCGGATCGCCGCCGAATTGGAACGCCATGTCTGGCCGATGATCGCCTCGGGTGCGCTGCGCCCGGTGATGGACAGCACCTTCGCCATGGACGACGCCGCCAAGGCCCATGCGCGGATGGAAAGCTCCGCCCATATCGGCAAGATCGTGCTGGAGATGCCGGAGGACTAGCGCCCGTCCATCGTCGCGGGGCCGCGGCAATCGCGCCGCGCGCTTGCGGCGCAGGGGCGGGGGGTTAGATCGCGGGTCAGGCAGAGGCGGACCTCCGCGATATGCCCCTCGCGGCAGGTCACGGTCACGCCATCGGCGCTCATGTCGGGATTGGCCTCGAGGAACGCCGCCTCCACCTGCCGGGCGGAGAGGGGGCGATCCTGCCGCAGGTTCTGCAAGGCGGCGGGCAGGGTCACGCGGTCCCATGCGGCGCGGGTCAGCTCGTAATATCCGGCCGGGGGCAGGCCGGTACAGCTTCCGTGCTTGCGCCATTCGTGCAAGGCGAGGTCCGGGTCGGTGATGTCGGACAGCGCCTCCCGCTCGGCGCGGGTGGGGGCGGCGTCGGTGTCGCACCATTCGGGCCAGTCATCGTCGTTCTGCGGCCACAGGCCATGCACGATGAAGCCGAGATCGCGGCGGCATTGCGCCGCGTCCGGTCCGCCTTGGGTCGCGCACCATCCCGGCGACCATGACAGCGCAAGGACGTAATGGTCGAACACCTGCGCACGGGCGGGCAGGGCCATCAGGATCAGCAGCAGCACAAGACGCATTTTCCCTTCCCCTCGGGTTGTCCTTCGCCTATATACAGCCGCAATTCCCGAAAGCGAAAGTCGCGGGGTCCGCCCCGCAGCCGTTTTCCCGGCGCGGGAGAGATGTGTACAAGGAGCAAGCTGATGACGAAGCCCCTGATGGCCAAGGCGACCGCAGTCTGGCTGGTCGACAACACGACGCTGTCCTTCCGGCAGATCGCCGATTTCTGCGGCATGCACGAGCTGGAGGTGCAGGGCATCGCCGATGGTGACGTGGCGACGGGCGTCAAAGGCTTCGATCCGGTGGCCAACAACCAGCTGGAACAGTCCGAGATCGACAAGGGTCAGGCCAATCCGCTGCACAAGCTGAAGCTGAAGTTCAACGCCGCCGCCCAAGGCGAGGACAAGCGCCGTGGCCCGCGCTACACCCCGCTGTCCAAACGTCAGGACCGCCCGAACGCGATCCTGTGGCTGGTGAAGTTCCACCCCGAACTGACGGACAGCCAGATCGCCAAGCTGGTCGGCACGACCAAGCCGACGATCCAGTCCATCCGCGAACGCACCCACTGGAACATCCAGTCGATGACGCCGATCGACCCGGTCGCGCTTGGCCTCTGCCGCCAGACGGAACTGGACTCGCAGGTGCAGCAGGCCGCCCGCAAGCGCGCCGCCGAAGGGGTGGTGATGTCCGATGACGAACGGCGCAAGCTCGTCTCCACGCAGCAATCGCTGGGGATGGAAGATCAGCCCGCCGGGTCCGAATTCGACATCTTCCGCAAGGAAGAGGCCGATCAGGCCGACGCGGCCGATGCCGACTTCTCGGATGCCGACAGCTTCTTCAACCTTCCCAGCGGCGGTGCCGCCGAGGACGAGGATGACGACGAAGACCGTCGCTAAGATGTGAAACGCCCGGAGCCATGCTCCGGGCGTTCTTCGTTCAGATCACGCAGGCAACGCCGGTGCCGCGCAGCCCGCAATATCCGCCGGGATTCTTGGCCAGATATTGCTGGTGATAATCCTCGGCAAAGAAGAACTCTGGCACGGGCACGATCTCGGTCGTGACGGCGCCGTATCCGGCCGAGGACAGCCCTGCCTCGTATTCGGCCTTGGTGCGTTCGGCCTCGGCCCGCTGGGCGTCCGTGTAGGTGTAAATCCCCGAGCGGTAGGTGGAGCCGACATCGTTGCCCTGCCGCATTCCCTGCGTCGGATCGTGGTTTTCCCAGAAGATCTTCAGCAGGTCCGCATAGCTGACGACCGCCGGATCGAAGATCACCCGGACCACCTCGTTATGGCCGGTCATCTGGGTGCAAGTTTCCTGATAGGTCGGGTTCGGGGTGTAGCCGCCGGCATAGCCCGCCATCGTTAGCCAGACGCCCGGCACCTGCCAGAACAGCCGCTCCACGCCCCAGAAGCAGCCCATGCCGAACATCGCCTCTTGCATGCCGGCGGGCACGGGCGATTTCAGCGGGATGCCGGAGACGAAATGCGTCTCGGCGGTGGGAAGGGGTTCGGCGCGGCCGGGAAGGGCATCGTCCGGGCGCACCATCGCAGTCGGTTTGGAAAAGATCATGGATAACCTCCGTGGTTGGACCGGAATATAGGTATTCGGCCCGCCTAGAGGAAGCTCTGTGGGTCGATGTCGATCGCAAGGCGCAGATTGGTCGGCAGCTTGATCTGCGCGGCCCATTCGGCCAGCGCGGCCTGCAGGGGGGCGGTGCGGTCGGCCTTCACCAGAAGGCGGACGCGGTGACGCCCGCGCACCCTCGCGATGGGCGCGGGGGCGGGGCCCCAGACCTGCGCCCCGATGGCGCGCAGCGGGCCGTCGCGGCGCGCAAGTTCGGCCGCGACATCGAAGACCACGGCCACGTCGGGATGCGACAGGATGATCCCGGCCATCCGGCCATAGGGGGGTGCCCCAGCCATGCGCCGCTCGGCGGCCTCGGCGCGCCAGAAATCCTCTTCGTTGCCGGTCAGGATGGCGCGGATCACCGGATGTTCGGGCTGGTGCGTCTGCAGCAGGGCCGTGCCCGGCTTTTCGGCCCGCCCGGCGCGGCCCGCCACCTGCCGCATCAACTGGAACGTCCGTTCGGCGGCGCGCAGGTCCGAGCCTTGCAGCCCCAGATCGGCATCGATCACGCCCACCAGCGTCAGCAGCGGAAAGTTGTGCCCCTTCGCCACGATCTGCGTGCCGATGATGATGTCGGCGCCGCCGGCGGCAATCGTCTCGATCGCCTCCTTCAAGGCCCGCGCCGTGGTGAAGAGGTCCGAGGACAGGACCGAGACCCGCGCCTCGGGGAAGCGTTCGGCGACCTCTTCGGCCAGACGTTCGACACCGGGGCCGACCGCCGCCATGCGCCCTTCGACCGAACAGGCGGGGCAGGCCTCCGGAACGGGGCGCGAGGCGCCGCATTGATGGCAGATCAGCCGCTTGAGGAAGCGATGCTCCACCATGCGCGCATCGCATTCGCTGCACCCGACCTGATGGCCGCAGGCGCGGCAGATGGTGACGGGGGCATAGCCGCGCCGGTTGAGGAACAGCAGCGCCTGTTCGCCCGCCGCGATCCGCGTCTGCACCTGCGCGGCCAGCGTCTCCGACACCCAGCGGTTCGAGGGGAGGCGTTCGGCCCGCATGTCGATGGCGCGCATCTGCGGCAGTTCCGCCGCGCCGAAACGGGCCGTCAGATCCAGCCGCGCATATTTGCCGCTGTCGGCGTTCACCCATGTCTCCAGCGAGGGGGTGGCCGAGGCCAGAACCACCTGCGCCCCGCAGATGGAGGCGCGCAGCACCGCCATGTCGCGCGCATTGTAGAGAACGCCCTCCTCCTGTTTGTAGGAGGTGTCGTGTTCCTCATCGACGACGATCAGGCCGAGTTCGCGGAAGGGCAGGAACAGGGCCGACCGCGCGCCGACCACCAGTTGCGCATCGCCCGTACCGATCATGCGCCACAGCCGCCGCCGCTCGGTGGAGGTGACGCCGGAATGCCATTCGGCGGGCCGCGCCCCGAACCGTGCCTGCACCCGGTCCAGAAAGCCCGCCGTCAGCGCGATTTCCGGCAGCAGCACCAGCGCCTGCCGCCCTTGGCGCAGGCATTCGGCCACCGCCTCCAGATAGACCTCGGTCTTGCCCGACCCGGTGACGCCCTTCAAGAGCGTGGTGCCATAGCGCCCCCCCGCGACCGAGGCCCGCAGCGCCGCCGCCGCCTGCGCCTGCCCGTCGGACAGTTCCTTGTGCGGCAAAGCGGGGTTCAGATGCGGATAGGGCAGATCGCGGGGGGCATCCTCCTCGATCAGAACGCCCGCCTTCACGAGGCCCTTGATGACGGCGCTCGACACGCCCGCCTCGGCCGCGAGTTCGGAGGCGGTGACGCGCGCGCCGTGCCATGCATCCAGCGCATCCATCACCCGCAGGCGGGCCTCCGTCTCGCGCGCAGGCTCGCGCCCGCTGGCGCGCAGCACGCGCCGCGTGGCGGGGCCGGCCGCAAGGTCGGGGGCGCGGGTCGCCAGCCGCAGCATCTGGGGCAGGGGGGTCAGCGTGTAATCGGCGGCGCGCTGCAGAAAGGCGCGCATCTCGTCGCGCAGGGGGGCGGCGTCCAGCACGCGGGTGACGGGGCGCACGCGCGCCGGATCGAACCCGCCCTCGCCCTTGCCCCAGACGCAGCCCAGAACGCGCCGCGGCCCCAGCGGCACCTCCACCAGATCGCCCGTCACGCAGCCGCCCTCCGGCGCCTTGTAGTCGAGCGGACGGCCCAGCGGTTCGGTCGTCAGCACGCCGACCAATTGGCCTTCGTCAAATCGCTCGGACAACCGCTTTCCCTTTCGCATGACCCTCGCTTGCGCTATCACGGGCCGGACAACGGGGCAAACCCCGCAGCCATCCCGGAGGGCATCATGAAATTCTTCGTCGACACCGCAGACGTTGCGGCCATCACGGAACTGAACGACCTGAATCTGGTCGACGGCGTGACCACGAACCCGTCGCTGATCCTGAAATCGGGCCGCGACATCCTCGAAGTCACCAAGGAGATCTGTAGCATCGTCTCCGGTCCCGTTTCGGCCGAAGTCGTGGCCCTGAAGGCCGAGGACATGATCGCCGAAGGCCGCAAGCTGGCCGAGATCGCGCCGAACATCGCCGTGAAGGTTCCGCTGACCCATGACGGTCTGAAGACCTGCAAGGTGCTGTCGGACGAAGGCTTCATGGTCAACGTGACGCTCTGCTTCTCGGCCAATCAGGCGCTGCTGGCGGCCAAGGCGGGCGCGACCTTCATCAGCCCCTTCATCGGCCGTCTGGACGACATGAACCTCGACGGGCTGGAGTTGATCCAAGACATCCGCACGATCTACGACAACTTCGATTTCCGCACGCAGATCCTCGCAGCGTCGGTACGCAACGCCAACCATGTGTCGCAATGCGCGCTGATCGGCGCCGATGTCGTGACCGCGCCGCCCGCCGTCATCAAGGCGCTGGCCAACCACCCGCTGACCGACAAGGGGCTGGAGCAGTTCATGTCCGACTGGGCCAAGACCGGCCAGAAGATCGTCTGAGCCATGCCGACCTTCACCGCACTGACCACCCTTCCGGGTGAGGATGCCGCCGAGGCGCTGGCCGAGGCGCTGGAGCGGATGGACCCCGAACCCTCGGGCGTGGGCGTCTTCGAGATCGAGGACGGCTCGGGCCTGTGGGAGGTGGGGGCCTATTTCCTCGCCCGCCCGGACGAGGTGACGCTGGAACTGCTGCGGACCGCCTTCGGGGCGGCGCCCTTCGCGCTGTCCGAACTGCCCGAGGTGGACTGGGTCGCCCATGTCCGCCGCGAACTGGCACCGGTGGAGGCGGGGCGCTTCTTCGTCTTCGGCAGCCATGATGCGGCCAAGGTGCCGCAAGGCGTCGTTCCGCTTCAGATCGAGGCGACGGTCGCCTTCGGCACCGGCCATCACGGCACGACGCTGGGCTGCCTCAAGGCGCTCGATCGGCTGCTGGAAGGGGGCGCCCGGTTCGGCAACGTCGCCGATATCGGCTGCGGCACCGCGGTTCTGGCCATGGCCGCCGCGATGGAACTGCCCGAGGCGCGGATCCTTGCCTCCGACATCGACGAGGTGGCGGTGGACGTGGCCCGCGCGAACGTGGAGATCAACGGCCTTGCGGGCCGCGTCGCCTGCATGGAGGCGGCGGGCTTCGCCCATCCCGACATTCAGGCCGCCGCGCCGTTCGATCTGATCTTCGCCAACATCCTGAAGGGTCCGCTGGTGCAGCTGGCCCCCGACATGGCCGCGCATACGGCCCCGGACGGGATCATCATCCTGTCGGGCCTTCTGGTCGTGCAGGCCGAGGCCATCCTCGCCGCCTACGAGGCCGAGGGCTTCGCCCTCGTGCACCGCGAGGATCTAGGCGAATGGTCCGCCCTGACGCTGCGCCGCTAAGGGCCAGACAAGACAAAGGCCGCGGCGGGGATGTCCCGCGCGGCCCGTCATGTCACCGATAAGGTGCGTCGATCAGAGGCGTGCGATGTCCGCGCGGCTCAGCCCGATATCGTCGAGTTCACGATCCGTCAGTTTGTAGAGCGCCTTGCGCGTCACGCGGGAGTCGTTCCAGTCGCGGATGGCTTGGAACAGAACGGAGAAACGGGCGATCGACAGGGGACCGATCGGCGCGCGGGTGGTCGTCTCGATGGCGGCCATGGGAAGAGATCCTTTTTCAGAACGGATGATTTGTGCAGCACCCTTGCTGCGTGACAGTCAAATAATCGGGCAGTGTACGAACGACAACGCGCCAGATGGCATTGCCGCGATGCGTCATTTGCATGGCTCTTGTCGTGATACCGTCATGCCGGCGGGTGACAGATGTTCGCTCTTCGTGCTAACCCACAGGAAAAGCGGGGGAACAGCATGCGCGTTCTGGGAATCGATCCGGGCCTGAGGAACATGGGCTGGGGCATCATCGACGTCAGCGGCGGGCGCATTGCGCATGTGGCGAACGGTATCTGCCATTCGGTGGGCGAGGATCTGGCCCGCCGTCTCTGCTCGCTCCATGCGCAACTGACCGAGGTGGTGGAGCGATTCGCCCCCGAGGCCGCGGCGGTCGAACATACCTTCGTCAACAAGGACGCCGCCGGCACGCTGAAGCTGGGGCAGGCGCGGGGCATCGCCCTTCTGGTGCCCGCGCAGGCCGGGCTGGAGGTGGGCGAATACGCCCCGAACGCCGTGAAGAAGACGGTCGTCGGCGTCGGCCATGCCGCCAAGCAGCAGGTGGAGCATATGGTCCGCCTGCATCTGCCCGGCATCGTCATCGCGGGGCCGGACGCCGCCGACGCCCTTGCCGTCGCCATCTGCCATTCCCACCACGTGCAAAGCGCGGGGCGCCTGCAGGCGGCCCTTGCGAAGGCCGCGTCATGATCGGGCGCATCGCCGGGCGGCTGGATTATCGCGGCACGGATCATGTGCTGATCGACGTGCGGGGCGTGGGATACATCGTCTATGTCTCGGATCGGACGCTGGCGCAGATGCCCGGCCCGGGCGAGGCGGTCGCGCTCTATACCGACCTTCTGGTGCGCGAGGATCTGCTGCAACTCTATGGCTTCCCGACGCTCTTGGAGAAAGAATGGCACCGTTTGCTGATGACGGTGCAGGGGGTCGGGGCGCGCGCGTCGATGGCGATCCTCGGCGCGCTCGGGGCCGACGGCGTGTCGCGGGCGATCGCGCTCGGCGATGCCCGCTCGGTTCAGGCCGCGCCGGGGGTGGGGCCGAAGATCGCGCAGCGCGTCGTGCTGGAGCTGAAGGCCAAGGCCCCCGCCGTCATGGCGATGGGCCGGGTGGAGGATGCCGCCCCCCCCGTGCTGGAGGAGGAGGGCACCCCCGCGGCGCCTGCGCCCAAACGCCGCGCACCCGCCGCGCCGAGCCGCGCCGCCCACACCGCCGATGCCCTCTCGGCGCTGGCGAATCTGGGATATTCCCCCGGTGATGCCGCCGCCGCCGTGGCCGAATCCGCCGCCGAAGCCCCCGAGGCCGAGGCAGCCGCCCTCATCCGCCTTGCGCTGCGGCGGCTTGCACCCAAGGGCTGACGCGCCCATATCCGCGGAACATGGTGGAGGTGACGATGGGCTTTGCGAAGACCGCGATCCTGATGGCCGCGATGACGGCGCTGTTTCTTGCGGTGGGGGCGCTGATCGGCGGGCGCGCGGGCATGATGCTGGCGCTGGTGGTGGCGGTCGGGATGAACGCCTTCAGCTACTGGAATTCCGACAAGGCGGTGCTGCGGATGCACAACGCCCGGCAGGTGGACGAACGGACCGCGCCGGACTTCTACCGCCTCGTGGCGGGGCTGGCGGCAAATGCGGACCTGCCCATGCCCAAGGTCTTCGTGATCGACACGGATCAGCCCAACGCCTTCGCCACGGGGCGCAGCCCCGAACATGCGGCCGTCGCGGCCACGACGGGCCTTCTGTCCCGCCTCAGCCGCGAGGAGCTGGCCGGGGTGATGGCGCATGAACTGGCGCATGTGAAGAACCGCGATACGCTGACCATGACGATCACCGCGACCTTCGCCGGGGCCATCGCGATGCTCGCGAACTTCGCGCTGTTCTTTGGCGGGCGCGAACGGCAGGGCGGCATCATCGGCACGCTGGCCATCATGATCCTTGCACCGATGGCGGCGGCGCTGGTGCAGACGGCCATCTCGCGCAGCCGCGAATACGAGGCGGACCGGATCGGCGCGGAGATCTGCCGCAATCCGATGTGGCTGGCCTCGGCGCTGCAGAAGATCGAGGCTTTCGCCAAGCGGATCGAAAACCCCGCCGCCGAGCGCAATCCCGCCACGGCGCATATGTTCATCATCAACCCGCTGCATGCCTTCAAGCATGACAAGCTGTTCTCCACCCACCCCGACACGGCGAACCGCATCGCCGCGCTGCGGCAGATGGCGCAGCCCGGTCCTGCCGCACCTGCACCCGCCCCGGCGGCGGATCGGGCGCGCCGTGGTCCTTGGGGCTGATCGGGGCTTGCGGGCGCGGCCGCGTTCCGCGATTGTTCGCGCATGAGCCAGCCCGATCCCACCCTG
The DNA here is from genome assembly GCF_018279165.1 of Falsirhodobacter algicola. GTDB lineage: Bacteria > Pseudomonadota > Alphaproteobacteria > Rhodobacterales > Rhodobacteraceae > Falsirhodobacter > Falsirhodobacter algicola. The sequence goes on from NZ_CP047289.1 coordinate 2,246,029, forward strand.
CGCGCCGAGCGCCTTCCCGAGGATGCCGACCGCGCCCTGCGCCCGCAGGGGCTGGAGGAGTTCATCGGTCAGGCCGAAGCGCGGGCCAACCTGCGCGTCTTCATCGAATCCGCCCGCATGCGCGGCGAGGCGATGGACCACACCCTCTTCCACGGCCCGCCCGGCCTTGGCAAGACGACGCTGGCGCAGATCATGGCGCGCGAACTCGGCGTCGGTTTTCGGATGACCTCCGGCCCGGTGCTAGCCAAGCCCGGCGATCTGGCCGCGATCCTGACCAATCTCGAACCGCGCGACGTGCTGTTCATCGACGAGATTCACCGCCTGTCGCCGGTGGTCGAGGAGGTGCTCTATCCCGCGCTGGAGGATTTCGCGCTGGACCTCGTGATCGGGGAGGGGCCTGCGGCGCGGACGGTGCGGATCGATCTGCAACCCTTCACGCTCGTGGGGGCGACGACGCGGCTCGGCCTGCTGACGACGCCGCTGCGCGACCGGTTCGGCATCCCGACGCGGCTGCAATTCTACACCATCGACGAGCTTGATCTGATCGTGGCACGCGGCGCGCGGATGCTGGGCATCGACAGCGACCCCGAAGGCACCCGCGAGATCGCCCGCCGCGCCCGCGGCACGCCGCGCATCGCCGGGCGCCTGCTGCGCCGGGTGGTGGATTTCGCGCTGGTGGAGGGCGATGGCCGCCTGACGCAGGCCATCGCCGATAGCGGCCTGCGCCGCCTTGGCGTGGACGATCTAGGCCTCGACGGCGCCGACCGCCGCTATCTTCTGCTGCTGGCCGAGAATTACGGCGGCGGCCCCGTGGGGGTGGAGACGATCGCCGCCGCCCTTTCCGAAGCCCGCGACGCGGTGGAGGAGGTGATCGAGCCTTATCTGCTGCAACAGGGCCTGATCCAGCGCACCCCGCGCGGGCGGATGCTGGCGCAGAAGGCATGGCAGCATATCGGCATCGCGCCGCCCCGTGGACAGGCAGACCTCTTCTCATGACATCCGACGACATCCTCGCGCTCTTCACCCATTCGGACGGCTACCGCTGCGCGCGGTGGGGCCGGCCCATCGTGCCCGTCGTCTTCGGGGTGGAGGATGAGACGCTGGCCCTCGTGAAGGGCGGGATCGAGGCGGTGGTGGCCGGCGCCGGGCACCGCATGGCCGAACAGGACCCCGAGCTTGGGGCCAATCTGATGATCTTCTTCTTCGCCGAATGGGCGGAGCTGCGGACCGTCCCCGACCTTGAGCGCATGGTTCCCGATCTCGACGCGCTGAGCGGCGGCGAGACGGCGCGCCTCTTCCGTTTCGATGCGGCGGGTGCGATCCGCATGGCGGCGCTGTTCGTGCGCATGGGCGGCCCCCTTGCCGCGCTGCCGCCCGAGGCGCTGGTGCTGGAGCAGGCGGCCCGCATGATGCTGACTTGGGCCGGAGAGCCGCCGATGCTCGAAGACGGCGCCTTGCGTCCCGAGATCGCGGCCGTCCTGCGCGCCGCCTACGATCCGGTGATGCCCGCCCGCGGCGACGATCCGAGCCATGCGCTGCGGCTTGCGGCCCGGGCATGACCCACCGTTTCGACACCCGCGTCTGGTACGAGGACACGGATCTCGGCGGCATCGTCTATCACGCCAATTACCTCAAGTTCATCGAACGGGCGCGCAGCGACTGGGTGGAGGGGCTGGGGATCGATCAGAACGCGATGCGCGCGGCGGGGCAGGTCTTCGCCGTCACCCGGATCGAGGCCGATTTCCTGCGTCCCGCGCGCCTTGGCGATCGCCTTTCGGTGCAAACGCAGGTGACGGCGCTGCGTCCGGCCCGCATCGTTTTGGCGCAGGATGTGACATGCGGGACACAGGTGCTGTTCCGCGCTTCGGTGACACTGGCCTGTCTTGATGGGGCGCGGCCCGTGCGCCTGCCCGCCGCGCTGCGGCAAGCCTTCGCCGGTTGACGAGTTCGTGTTGGCATTCCCTTTGCAAAACCGGTAGAATCGCCGCTAAGAGGCCAGCAGGGCCCCCTTCGGACGAGCAGACATAATGGACACCCAAACCCTTGCCGCGGCGCAGGAGATCGACTTCTCCATGCTCGCGCTTTTCGCACGCGCGACCTTGACCGTGAAACTCGTGATGATCGTTCTGCTCATCATGTCGGTGTGGTCTTGGGCGATCATCATTCAGAAGCACATCGCCTTCAAACTGGCCCGCCGCGAGGCGTCGCTGTTCGACCGGGCCTTCTGGTCGGGAGAGCCGCTGGACGAGCTGTTCGAGAAGACCGGCTCGCAGCCCGATGGCGCCTCGGAGAAGGTCTTCGCCTCGGGCATGATGGAGTGGCGCCGCAGCCACCGTCAGGACGGCAAGCTGATCGCCGGCGCCCAGTCGCGGATCGACCGTTCGATGGATGTGGCCATCAACAAAGAGGCCGAGCATCTGCAAAAGGGCCTCGGCGTGCTGGCGACGGTCGGCTCCACCTCGCCGTTCATCGGCCTGTTCGGCACGATCGTCGGCATCACCAACGCGTTCGAGCAGATCGCCATCAGTCAGAACACCAACCTTGCGGTCGTGGCCCCCGGCATCGCCGAGGCGCTGCTGGCCACGGGCATCGGCCTCGTCGCGGCCATCCCGGCGGTGATCTTCTACAACAAGCTGAACGCGGACAGCGAACGCATCCTTGGCGGATACGAAGCCTTCGCGGACGAATTCTCCACCATCCTGTCGCGCCAGTTGGACGCCTGATCCATGGCCGGCGGTGTGATGCGCAATGCAGGCGGCGGTGGACGCCGGGGCGGTCGGCGCCGGCGGCGCGGCAGCGCGGCCATGTCCGAGATCAACATCACGCCCTTCGTGGACGTGATGCTGGTGCTGCTGATCGTTTTCATGGTGGCGGCGCCGCTGCTGACGGTGGGGGTGCCGGTGCAGCTTCCCAACACGGCCGCCTCCGCCCTGCCGACCGAGCAGGAAGAACCGCTCGCGATCACCGTGACGGCGGATGGCGGGCTGACCATTCAGGAAACCCCCGTGGCCGAGGATCAGCTGATCCCGCGCCTGACCGCCATCGCGGCCGAGCGCGAGAATCGCAAGATCTTCCTGCGTGCCGATGGCGCGGTCAGCTATGAACGGGTGGCGCAGATCATGGGCGCGCTGAACGCAGCGGGCTTCAACAGCATCGGCCTTGTCACCAACAGCGACGGGCCGACCTTCGGTGGAAACTAAGGGTATCTCGTTCATGAGAACGGGCGTCATCATCTCCTCCATCGGGCATGTCCTGCTGATCCTCTGGCTGTTGTTCGGGGGCCTGTTCCGGCCGCAACCGACGCCGCCGGTGTCGGTCGCGGATGTCTCCATCCTGTCGAGCAGCGAGTTCGATCAGATGGTCGCCGAGACCGAGACCGACAGCACCGAGGAGGCCGAGCCCGCGCCGACCCCGCCGCCGGCGACGCCGCCGCGCGCGCGCCCCGAACCCACGCCCGAACCGGAGCCTGCGCCCGAACCCGCGCCGGAGCCGGAGCCTGCGCCGGAGCCCGAACCCGCGCCGACCCCGACGCCGGAAGCCACGCCCGCGCCGCAGCCTGCGCCCGCACCGGAACCGACCCCAGAGCCGACGCCCGCGCCGGTCGCCCCGGAAACCGCGCCGACGCCCGTCCCCGAGGCGGCGGAGCCGCAGGCCGTGCTGCCCCCCGCGCCGGTGGAGCAGCCGCAACTCTCGCCCGATGCCAGTCCGCGCCCGCGGCAGGCCCCGCGCGTTGCGCCGACGCCCGCCCCGGCGCCCGCGCCGACGGCAGAGGTCGCCGACACGCCGCAGCAGGCCGTGACGGAAACCCCGACGGAGACGCCCGCCGAGGAGCAGGAGCCCCAGCCCGAGCAGGCCCCGCGCGAAGCCGCGAGCGAGATCGTGCCCGAGCCGCAGCCGCAGGCGAACCTCGCCCCGGCCGGAAGCCCGCGCCCGCGCGATCGTCCGCAGCGCGCCGCCGCGCCCACGCAGGCCGAACGCCCGGCGCAGCCGGCCGCCGAAGCCCCGGCCAAGGCCGCGCCCCAAGCGAAGGCCGAAACGAAGATCGAGACCAAGGCCCCCGCCGCCTCCGAGCCGGCCAAGCGCCCCGCCGCCCCGGCGCAGACGCAGACCGACCGCAGCGCGGTTCAGGACGCCTTGGCCGAAGCCCTCGGTTCGGGCGCATCCGAAGCACCCGCACGGACCTCGGCGCCCTCGGGCCCGCCGATGACGAGCGGCGAGAAGGATGCCCTGCGCGTGGCCGTGCAGCAGTGCTGGAACGTCGGCGCCCTTTCGACCGAGGCGCTGCAAAGCACCGTCACCGTCGGCTTCACCGTCGCGCAGAATGGCGTGCCGGATAGCGGATCGGTGCATATGGTCGGCTTCGAGGGTGGCAGCGATGCCGGTGCCCGCCAAGCCTACGAGGCGGCGCGCCGCGCGATCATCCGCTGCGGGGCGAGCGGCTTCCCGCTTCCGGCGGACAAGTACGATCAGTGGCGAGAGATCGAGATCGTCTTCAACCCCACGAGCATGCGCGTCAGGTGACGCGCAGCGCCCCGCCCCTATATGACCGGAAAACGCCAGAGGATCGGATGAGCATGTTGAGAACCCTCGCTACCGCGCTGACCGTCGCGCTGTCGCTGACCGGCGGCATGGCCCTTGCCCAGCAAGGCCCCCTGCGGATCGAGATCACCGACGGCGTGATCGAGCCGCTGCCCTTCGCGGCGCCCACCTTCATCGACCAAGGCGGCGCAGGGCAGGCGGCGTCCGACATCACCCGCGTGGTCGCGGCCGACCTTGCCGGGACGGGCCTCTTCCGCGAGATCCCGTCCTCGGCCTTCATCAGTCAGGTGTCGGGCTTCGATGCGCCCGTCGCCTATAACGACTGGAAGGCGATCAACGCGCAGGCGCTGATCGTCGGCGCGGTCACAGCGCAGGGCGACCGCATCACCGTGAAGTTCCGCTTGTTCGATATCTTCTCGGGCCAGCAACTGGGCGAAGGGCTTCAATTCGCCGGCACGCGCGGCACATGGCGGCGCATGGCCCACAAGGTCGCCGATGCCGTCTATGCCCGCATCACCGGCGAGGGGCCGTATTTCGACAGCCGCGTCGTCTATGTGCAGGAAAGCGGTCCGAAGGACGCGCGTCAGAAGCGCATCGCCGTCATGGATTACGACGGCGCGAACGTGCAGTATCTGACGGACGCCTCCTCGATCGTGCTGGCGCCGCGCTTCTCGCCCGATGGCAGCCAGATCCTGTTCACCTCCTATGCCTCGGGCTTCCCGCGCATCTATCTGATGAACACCGCCAACCTGTCGGTGCGCGCGCTGGATCAACAGCCCGGCACGATGACCTTCGCGCCGCGCTTCGCCCCCGATGGCCGCAAGGTCGTCTTCAGCCTCGAGCAGGGCGGCAACTCCGACCTCTACGAGCTGGACACCCAGAGCGGGCAGCGCCGCCAGCTGACCAATTCCCCCGCGATCGAAGCCGGGGCGAGCTATTCGCCTGATGGCAGTCAAATCGTGTTCGACAGCGACCGCACCGGAAGCTCGCAGATCTATGTCATGCCGGCGGGCGGCGGCGAGGCGCGGCGCATCTCGGCGGGATCCGGGCGCTACAACACGCCCGTCTGGTCGCCGCGCGGCGATCTGATCGCCTTCACCAAACAGGATGGCGGCCGGTTCCACATCGGTGTGATGCGCACCGATGGCAGCGAGGAACGGCTGCTGACCTCGTCCTTCCTGGACGAAGGCCCGACATGGGCGCCGAACGGCCGCGTGCTGATGTTCACCCGCGAAGGTGCGGGCGCGGGCGGGCAGGCGGCGCTCTATTCGGTGGACATCTCGGGCCGCAATCTGAAGCAGGTTCCGACGCAGGGCCCGGCTTCGGACCCGGCATGGTCCCCGCTTCTGCCGTGACGGTGGCGCGGCCGTTGGACGGCCCGCGCAAACCTGCTATCCTTGACGCGAATGTATGAGAGGACGTGTCGATGACCTATCTCCCCAAGGCGCTGATGCTGGTCGCCGTGCTGGGCCTTGCCGCCTGCAACAACCCCAACCGCTTCGGTGCGGGCGGGGCGGGTGCGGACGGGGCCTATGGCCAGTACGGCCAGAACGGCTACGGCACGGGCGGCGTGGATACCGCCGCGCTCGGCAGCGCGGGCGATCCGAACTCGCCGGCCTATTTCAACCAGACGCTGGGCGACCGGGTGTTCTTCGCGGTGGACCAGTCCACCCTGTCCGATGAGGCCCGCCAGACGCTGAGCGCGCAGGCCCAATGGCTGAACCAGCATCCCAACTACGCCGTCATCATCGAAGGCCATGCCGACGAACAGGGCACGCGGGAATACAACCTCGCGCTCGGTGCGCGCCGCGCCTCCGCCGCGCAGGACTTCCTGATCTCGCAAGGGGTGCAGCCGGGCCGTCTGCGCACGGTGTCCTATGGCAAGGAACGCCCGGTGGCCGTCTGCTCCACCGAGGAATGCTATGGCAAGAACCGCCGCGCCGTGACGGTGCTGCAGGCGGGCGCGGGGGCCTGATCCGATGCGTCTGCTTCTGGTCCTGACGCTGGCGCTGCTGCCCGTCTCTGCGCTTGCGCAGGACCGGGCGCAGTCGCTGGCCGATGTGCGGGCCGAACTGGCGCAGCTGAATGCGCAGTTCAACGCCCTGAAGAACGAGCTGGTGACGACGGGGGCGATCTCCTCCGGCGCGGCCGGCGGATCGGCCTTGCAGCGGATGGACACGATGGAGCAATCGCTCCAGCGTCTGACCGCCCGCACCGAGGAGATCGAGCTGAAGCTGAACCGCGTCATCGCGGACGGCACGAACCGGGTCGGCGATCTGGAATTCCGCCTGACCGAACTGGAGGGCGGCGACATCGGCGCCGTTCCCCCGACGCAGCCGCTGGGCGGCAGCGACACGGCCGCCGCCACCCCGGCGCCGGTGCCCAGCACATCCTCCTCTTCGGGGGGAACGCAGCTTGCCGTTCAGGAGCAGGCCGATTTCGACCGGGCGCGGGAGGTGCTCGGTCAGGGTGACTTTCGCGCCGCCGCGGACCAGCTTGAGGCCTTTGCCCAGACCTACACGGGCGGCGCCCTGACCTATGAGGCGCTGTATCTGCGCGGCGACGCGTTGAGCAGCCTTGGCCAGACGGCGGATGCGGCGCGGTCCTATCTCGATGCCTTCTCGGGCGATCCGGACGGGCCGCGGGCGGCGGATGCGCTGCTGAAACTGGGGCAGCGGCTGGGGGATCTGAATCAGACCCAAGAGGCCTGCGTGACGCTGGCCGAAGTCGGCACCCGCTTCCCCTCCAGCGATGCGGCGGGGCAGGCGAGCACCTCGATGCGGAGCCTCGGCTGTCCGTGACGCTGCGGCAGCGGTTTCTTCAGGGCCTGGAGCCGGCACCGCCGGTTCTGGGCCTTGCCGTATCCGGGGGCGGGGATTCGGTCGCGCTTCTGGCCCTTGCCGTGGAGGCGGGGCTGACCTGCCGCGCGGTGACGGTCGATCACGGCCTGCGCCCGGAGGCTGCGGCCGAGGCGCGCGATGTCGCGGCCCTTTGTGCCCGGCTGGGGGTGCCGCACCGCACGCTGCGTTGGTCGTGGGACGGGCGCGGCAACCTGCCGGATGCGGCCCGCCGCGCCCGCCGCGCGCTGATCGCGAGTTGGGCGCGGGACGAGGGGGTGGGCACCGTCGCCCTTGGCCATACCCGCGACGATGTGGCCGAAACCTTTCTGATGCGGCTGGCGCGCGGTGCAGGCCTCGATGGCCTTGCCGCCATGTCCGCCCGCTGGGACGAAGGGGGGCTGACTTGGTGCCGCCCCCTGATCGGCATCGGCCGTCAGGAATTGCGGGACGCATTGGCCGAACGCGGCCTGACTTGGGCCGAAGATCCGACCAACGACGATCCCGCCTATGACCGCGCCCGCGCGCGCGCCGCACTTGCGGCGCTGCCGCTGGGCCTCACGACCGAGCGTCTCGCCGATGTCGCGGGGCATCTTGCGGCCGCCCGCCGCGCACTGGACGCCGCGACCGCCACCGCCGCGCGCCATCACCTGCAAGTCGATCGCGGCGATGTGCTGATCGATCCGCAGGGGCTGGAGCCGGAATTGCTGCGCCGCCTCGTGCTGCGGGGCATCGCGTGGATCGGGGGCGCGGGCTATCCGCCGCGGGCCGCGGCGGTCGCGCGGGCGCTGGAGGCGCTGACGGTAGGGCGCCCGGCCTCGGTGCAAGGGTGCGGCATGGTGGCGCAGAACGGCCGCTTCCGCCTCTATCGGGACTGGTCGGCGGTGCGGGGCCTGCGTGTTCCTGTCGGCGCGCGGTGGGACCGCTGGCGGCTGACCGGCCCGGCGCAGGATGGGGTGACGATCGCCGCCCTTGGCCCAGAGGGCCTGCTCTGCTGCCCCGAATGGCGCGCGGAGGGCCTTCCGCGCCGCAGCCTCATGGCCAGCCCGGCCGTGTGGGAGGGCGCAAATCTGGTCGCGGCGCCCCTTGCGGGCCGCGCCGAGGGCTGGTCCGCTGCCCTTGATCCGCCGCCCGGTCGCATATCGCATTGAACCCCCCGGCTGAATGATTATCTTGACCGCGAGTGCCTTCGGGCTCGAGGTGTCAGGGGAGACGACTTTTGGGGAACGCGCGCAATATTGCCTTCTGGGTGGTTCTGTTCCTGCTTGTGCTGGCACTGTTCAACCTGTTCAGCGGGGGAAGCTCCACCAGCGCCTCTCGCAGCATTTCCTTCACCGACTTTATCGAGCGGGTGGAGAATGATCAGGTGGCCTCCGTCACCCTCGATGGGGAACGGATCCTGTTCCGGGGCAATGACGGCAGCCAGTATGTGTCCATCAAGCCGCAGGGCGAGAATGTGACCGACCGGCTGATCGACAAGAACATCGAAGTGCGGGCCGAGCCGCAGGAGCAGTCGGGCTTCCTGTCGCTGATCTCGCTGTGGTTGCCGTTCATCGTTCTGATCGGGATCTGGATCTTCTTCATGAATCGCATGCAGGGCGGCGGAAAGGGCGGGGCTATGGGCTTCGGCAAATCCCGCGCCAAGCTGCTGACGGAGAAGCATGGCCGGGTCACCTTCGACGACGTGGCCGGCATCGACGAGGCCAAGGAGGAGCTGGAGGAGATCGTCGAGTTCCTGCGCAACCCGCAGAAATTCAGCCGCCTCGGGGGCAAGATCCCCAAGGGTGCGCTGCTCGTCGGTCCGCCCGGTACGGGTAAGACGCTTCTGGCGCGGGCCATCGCGGGCGAGGCGGGCGTGCCCTTCTTCACCATCTCGGGCTCCGACTTCGTGGAGATGTTCGTGGGTGTCGGTGCATCGCGTGTGCGCGACATGTTCGAGCAGGCCAAGAAGAACGCCCCCTGCATCGTCTTCATCGACGAGATCGACGCCGTGGGCCGTGCCCGCGGGGTCGGCATCGGCGGCGGCAACGACGAGCGCGAGCAGACGCTGAACCAGCTTTTGGTGGAGATGGACGGCTTCGAGGCGAATGAGGGCGTGATCATCGTCGCCGCCACGAACCGCAAGGACGTGCTGGACCCGGCGCTGCTGCGTCCGGGCCGCTTCGACCGTCAGATCCATGTGCCGAACCCCGATATCAAGGGCCGCGAGAAGATCCTGAACGTGCATGCGCGCAAGGTCCCGCTCGGTCCCAATGTCGATCTGCGCCTGATCGCACGCGGCACGCCGGGCTTTTCCGGGGCCGATCTGATGAACCTCGTCAACGAGGCGGCGCTGATGGCCGCCCGCGTCGGCCGTCGGTTCGTGACGATGGACGATTTCGAGAACGCCAAGGACAAGGTGATGATGGGGGCGGAGCGTCGGTCGATGGTGCTGACCCCCGACGTGAAGGAAAAGACCGCCTATCACGAGGCCGGGCACGCGATCGTTGGCATGGCGATGCCGAAATGCGATCCCGTCTACAAGGCCACCATCATTCCGCGTGGCGGTGCGCTTGGCATGGTCGTCAGCCTGCCCGAGATGGACCGGCTGAACATGCACAAGGACGAAGGCAAGCAGAAGATCGCGATGACCATGGCGGGCAAGGCCGCCGAGATCATCAAATACGGCGAAGAGGGTGTGTCCTCCGGCCCGGCGGGCGATATTCAGCAGGCCTCTGCGCTGGCGCGGGCGATGGTCATGCGGTGGGGCATGTCGGAGACGGTCGGCAATATCGACTATGCCGAGGCGCATCAGGGCTATCAGGGGCAGACCGGCGGCTTCTCCGTCTCGGCCGAGACGAAGAACAAGATCGAAGCCGAGGTGAAGCGCCTGATCGACGAAGGCTACGACACCGCCTACCGCATCCTGACCGAGCAGTCGGAGCAGTTCGAACGTCTGGCCAAGGGCCTTCTGGAATACGAGACGCTGACCGGCAATCAGATCCGCAAGGTCGTCGCCGGAGAGCCGATCGACGAGGATGACGAGAATGACAAGCCGACGGGCAGCGGCTCTATCGCCGCGATCCCGAAGACCCGGCCGCGCCCTGCGGGCGACGGGTTGCCCGAACCTTCGGCCTGATAGACACAGACAGGAACGCCCCGGATGCAAATCCGGGGCGTTTTGCTGTCAGCGGCGGGGGCAGGGGATGGCGATGGCCCGGTGCCCCGTCAGGATCGCGATCGCCCCCGGCCCGAGGCGCGCTGCGATCGCCGGATCGCTGCACCACAGCCCGCCGGTATAGGTGCCGAAGGCCGGAAGGATCACCTGACGCGCATCGGCCACGAAACAGGGCCGCACCCGCCCTGCCAGTCGCGCCTTGGGGTGGAAGTGCCCCGAAATCTCGCCCGCCTCCCCCATCGCCTCGTGGCGCAGCACGAGGGGGCCGATCCGCATCTGCGGCAGATGGGTGCCGCCCGCTATGGCCGGAACGGGATCGTGGTTCCCCGCGATCCAGACCCAGTCCCGCCCCGCCATCAGGCGGTGCAGATGGGCCAGATCGTCGGGGGCGAGCCATGCCTCGGAATCGTCGAAACTGTCGCCGAGGCAGACGATCCGCGCCGTGGGTGCGGCGTCCAGCACCGCCTGCAGGCGGGCCAGCGTGTCGCGCGCGTCATAGGGGGGCAGAAGGGCACCGCCGCGCCGGGCCATCCGTTCGGATTTGCCAAGGTGCAGGTCGGACACGATCAGCGTATCGCGCGCCGGCATCCACAGCGCCCCGCTGGCAAGGGCGGCCAAAGGCTCGCCGATCAGGGTGAAGGTGTGATCCATGCCGCGCCGCCTATGCCAGCGAGAGTCCCGCTTCGGCCATCAGGCGGGCGGCCTCGTCCTCCATCAGGCGTTCGCGGGCGGCGCCCATGACGGGCACGCGGCCGAGTTCCAAGAGCAGCGGCGCGGCCAGCGGCGTTACCTTCGGGCGGCGCACGAGGTCGATGCGGCCATGGATGCGGTCCAGCATCTCTTCGATCCGGCCATAATCGACCAGACCGCGCTGCGCCTCTTCGCGGGTGATCCGCAGCATCAGGTGATCCGGATCGTGCCGCACCAGCGTGTCATAGAGGATGTCCGAAGAGAACGTCGCCTGCCGCCCCGATTTGCGCCGCCCCTGATGGCTGCGTTCGATCAGGCCGGCGATGATGGCGACATCGCGGAAGGTGCGCTTCATCACCGCATTGCCCTGAAGCCATGTGTCCAGCCCCTCGCGCAGGCCCGCCGGATCAAGGAGGGGGGCGGCGTCCTGCACCTCCTCCAGCCCCCAGATCAGCAGGGCGTAGTCGGTCGCGACGAACCCGAGCGGCGCAAGGCCCGCCGCCTCCATCCGCCGCGTCACCAGAAGGCCCAGCGTCTGCATCGCGTTGCGCCCGGCAAAGGCATAGAGGCACAGATGCTCGCGCCCGTCATGGGGGAAGGTTTCGGCCAGAAGGCGATCCTCGCGCGGCAGATGGCTGACCTCGCGCTGCAAAGTCAGCCATTCGGCGGTGTGGCGCGGCAGGTCGGGCCAGTCCGGCTGTCGGAACATCTCGAGGATACGATGCGTCAGCACGGTGGAGGTCGCGAATTTCGTGCCGCCGAAGGTTGCGACCTTCGGATCGCGGCCCGGGGCGCGGCTGACCTCCACCGTCATTTCGTTCAGCGATTCGTAGCGCACGATCTGTCCGGCCATCAGAAAGGTGTCGCCCGGGGTCAGGGTGGCGGCGAAACCTTCCTCCACCTCGCCAAGGGGGGCACCGCCGCGCCCGCGCATCCGCACCTTCAGGGTTTCGCTGTCGATGATCGTCCCGAGGTTCTGCCGGATCACCGCCGCCGCGCGCGGATCGCGCAGCGTCCAGCGCCCCTCCCGCAGCATCAGCCGCTGCCAGCGGTCATAGGCGGCAAGGGCATAGCCGCCCGTCGCGCAGAAGGCGATGCAGGCGTCGAACGCCTCCCGGTTCAGTTCGGCATAGGGGCCCGCGCCGCGCACCTCGTCGAACAGTGCATCCGCATCGAAGCCCCCGGCGCAGGCGGTCGCCAAAAGGTGCTGGCAGAGCACATCGCGCGGACCCGCCCCGCGCGGCGCACCGTCCAGATCGCGGGCCCGCACGGCCTGCAACGCGGCCACGCATTCCACCACCTCGAACCGGTTGGCGGGCACCAGCAGCGCCTTGGACGGCGCGTTGTAGCGGTGGTTCGCCCGCCCGATCCGCTGCACCAGACGTTTGACGTTCTTCGGCGCGCCGACCTGAATCACGAGGTCCACATCCCCCCAGTCGATCCCGAGATCGAGAGATCCCGTGCAGACGATCGCCCGCAGCGTGCCCGCCGCCATCGCCCCCTCCACCCTCTGACGCTGCTCGCGCGAGAGGGAGCCGTGATGGATGCCGATGGGCAAGGCCTCCTCGTTGGCGAGCCACAGGTCGTGGAAGAACAGCTCCGCCTGCGCGCGGGTGTTGTGGAAGATCAGCGTCGTGCGGTGGCGCTTCACCTCGGCCAGCACATCGGGAATGGCATAGCGCCCGCCATTGCCCGCCCAAGGGGGCGCCGCGGTGGTGGCCATCATCGTGATGTCGGGTTCGGGGCCGGGATCGGCCTCGAGGATGCGGCAGCCGCCGGGATGGAGAAAGCGGGCCAGCGCAAGCGGATCCTCCACCGTGGCGGAGAGGCCGACCCGGCGCATCCCCGGCGCCAGCGCCTGCAGCCGCGCAAGGCCCAGCATCAACTGATCGCCGCGCTTGCTTTCGGCAAGGGCGTGGATCTCGTCCACGATGACGCGGCGCAGGCCCGCGAAGATGCGCGGCGCATCCTCGTAGCTCAGCAGCAGCGCGAGGCTTTCGGGCGTCGTCAGCAGGATCTGCGGCGGATCGGCCCGTTGGCGGCGGCGGGCGGTGGGGGTGGTGTCGCCGGTCCGATCCTCCACCCGGATGGCAAGGCCCGCCCCTTCGATCGGGGCGGTCAGGTTGCGGCGGATGTCGGCGGTCAGCGCCTTCAGCGGCGAGATATAGAGCGTGTGCAGCCCCGCATGGCCCGCCGCCTCGGCCAGCGTCGGCAGAAAGCCCGCCAGCGTCTTGCCGCCGCCGGTGGGCGCGATCAGCAGCGTGGCCGCATCCTGCGCGTGATCCAGCATGGCCCGCTGGTGGGGGTGCAGCGCCCAGCCGCGCGTCGTGAACCAATCTTCGAGTGAGGGGGGAAGATCCATGCCCCCAAGATAGGCGCGCCCCGTGCCGCGGAAAAGGCGGCAAGATAGTTCTTGCCTGCCCGTGATGCCGCCCCTAACGCTTTGCGGATGAAGATACTGTTTCTGGGCGATGTGATGGGGCGGGCAGGGCGAGCGGCGATTGCCGAACGTCTGCCGAAACTGCGTGCCGATCTTGCCGCCGATTTCGTGATCGTGAACGGGGAAAACGCCAGCGGCGGGATGGGTCTGACGGGGGGGCATGCAAAGCTGATCCTCGACTCCGGGGCCGATTGCGTGACGCTGGGCGACCATGCCTTCGATCAGAAGGACATGCTGCAATTCATCGAGGCCGAGCCGCGGGTGATCCGGCCGCTGAACTTCTCGCGCGTGGCGCCGGGCAAGGGCGCGCGCGTCTTCAACGCGACGAACGGGCGCCGCGTGCTGGTGGCGCAGGTGCTGGGTCAGGTGTTCATGAAGCGGCCCTTCGACGATCCCTTCTCGGCGGTCGATGCGGCGCTGAAGACCCATGGCGGCGGCGTTCAGGCCGCGGTGATCGACATCCACTGCGAAGCCACGAGCGAGAAGATGGCGATGGGCCATTGGTGCGACGGGCGGGCCAGCCTCGTCGTCGGCACCCATACCCATGTGCCCACCGCCGATGCCCAGATCCTTCCGGGCGGAACGGGCTTTCAATCCGATGCCGGGATGTGCGGCGATTATGACAGCGTGATCGGCATGCAGAAGCTGGAGCCGCTGCGCCGCTTCATCACCGGAATGCCCAAGGAACGTTTCGAACCGGCCGCCGGGCCAGCCACCCTGTCGGGCGTGCTGGTGGAGACGGATGACCGCACCGGCAAGGCCACCCGCATCACCATGATCCGCAGCGGCGGACGTTTGCAGGAGTCGCTACCACATGCTTGAGCTCTCTCCCGAGATCATGCCCTGGGCCGCCATCGCGATCATTCTCGTGATGCTGGTGCTGTTCGTGGCCGAAACCTTCCCGGTGGAGGTGACGGCCATCGGCGGGGCCGCGCTGATGCTGGTGCTCGGGATCCTGCCCATTTCGGATGCGGCTTCGGTGCTGTCGAACAACGCGCCATGGACCATCGCGCTGATGTTCATCGTGGTGGGCGCGCTGGTGCGGACAGGAACGCTCGACAGCATCACCCATATGGCCAACACATGGGTGGCCACGCATCCGGCGCAGACGGTGGGCGTGCTGGGGGTGCTGATCGTCTGCCTCTCGGCGGTGGTGAACAACACGCCGGTGGTGGTCGTCTTCCTGCCGGTCTTCATGCAACTGGCGCAGACGATGAAGATCGCGCCTTCCAAGCTGTTAATCCCGCTGTCCTATCTGTCGATCATGGGCGGCACGGTCACGCTGGTCGGCACTTCGACCAACCTCGTGGTGGACGGGGTGGCCCGCGGTCAGGGGCTGGAGCCGTTCGGCATCTTCGAGATCACGCCCGTCGGCATTCCGATCGCCCTCGTCGGGATGATCTATCTTGGTCTTTTCGGGCGCTGGCTGCTGCCTTCGCGCGATTCCATGAGCACGCTTCTGGGCGGCCGGTCCAAGATGAAGTTCTTCACCGAGGTGGCGATCGCGCATGACAGCGCCCTCGTCGGCACCCCGGTGCTGGAGGCCGACCTGTTCAAACGCGCGGGCGTGCGGGTGATCGACGTGCTGCGGGGCGACATGTCGCTGCGCCGCGATCTGACATCGGTGGTGCTGGCGCCGGGGGACCGGGTGGTTCTGCGCACCCCCATGCAGGAGCTTCTGAGCTTTCAGGACCACAAGGACCTCACCTCGATCGACAAGCTGTCTTCGGTGGCGACCAGCACCGTCGAGGTGCTGATCACCCCCGGCTGCCGCCTGATCGGCCGGCGCCTGAGCGAGATGCGCCTGCGCCGCCGCTACGGCGTCTATGTGCTGGCGGCGCATCGGCGCAATCAGAACATCGGGCGCCAGCTCGACGATCTGGTGGTGGCGGTGGGCGATACGCTGCTTCTGGAAGGGCGGATGGAGGATATCCAGCGCCTCGCCTCGGATATGGACATGGTGGATCTGACCCAGCCGACCGAAAAACCCTTCCGGCGCAAACGCGCGCCGATCGTGGTGGCGGTGCTGGCGGGGATCGTGCTGCTGTCCTCGTTCAACGTCGCCCCAATCGAGATCCTTGCCTTCATCGGCGTGGCCATCGTGCTGCTGACGCGCTGCATCGATGCGGACGAGGCCTTCGCCTCCATCGACGGGCGGCTTCTGGGGATGCTGTTCGGCATGATCGCCGTGGGGCAGGGGATGGACCATTCCGGCGCGGTGGAGCTGATCGTGAAGGCCGCGCAGCCCTTCCTCGGCGATCTGCCGGGCTGGGCGCTGATCTTCTGCGTCTATGCGCTGACCTCGCTGCTGACGGAACTGCTGTCCAACAACGCGGTGGCCGTGGTGGTCACGCCCGTGGCGATCGGGCTGGCGCAGGGCCTCGGCCTCGATGCGCGGCCGATCCTGATCGCGGTGATGCTGGGCGCGTCCTTCGGGTTCGCCACGCCCATCGGATATCAGTGCAACCTGCTGGTCTACGGGCCGGGCGGATACACCTTCGGGGACTTCCTGCGCATCGGCGTGCCGCTGAACGTGCTGATGGGGATCGTGGCCTCCATCGTGATCCCCTTGCTCTACAGCCTGTGACTGGCATATAGAACAGCGGATTTCACGGACGGAGACGGGACATGGCAGGCCATTCCAAATGGGCGAACATCCAGCACCGGAAGGGCAAGCAGGACAAGTTGCGCTCCAAGATGTTCTCGAAGCTGGCGAAGGAGATCACCGTCGCCGCCAAGATGGGCGATCCCGATCCGGACAAGAACCCCCGTCTGCGCCTTGCGGTGAAGGCGGCCAAGGCCGTGTCGATGCCCAAGGACGTGATCGACCGCGCGATCAAGAAATCGCAGGGCGGCGATGCCGAGGATTACACCGAACTGCGCTATGAGGGCTACGGCCCGAACGGCATCGCCGTGATCGTGGAGACGATGACGGACAACGTGAACCGCACGGCGTCCAACGTCCGCAGTTACTTCACTAAGAACGGCGGCAATCTCGGCACCACGGGTTCGGTGTCCTTCATGTTCGACCGCATGGGCGAGATCACCTATCCCGCCAGCGTCGGCGATGCCGACACGGTCATGATGGCCGCGCTGGAGGCTGGGGCGGAGGATGTCGAATCCGACGAGGATGGCCACTGGATCTATTGCCCGATGGACGATCTGGCCGCCGTCTCCGATGCGCTCGAAGCCGCGCTCGGCGAGGCGGACGAGGCCAAGCTGATCTGGAAGCCGCAGACCCGCACCGAGGTGGATCTGGAGACGGCGCAGAAGCTGATGAAGCTGATCGACACGCTCGAGGAAGACGATGACGTGCAGAACGTCACCGCCAATTTCGACATCCCCGAGGATGTGGCCCAGCAACTGGGCTGATCCCGGCAGGGGGGCGGGCGTGCTCGCCCCCGCCTGCGGGGATCCACGAACAGAAAGCGTTCCGCCGTGTCCCCCGCTCTTTCCGGTTTTCTGACATCCCTCAGCCTGATCCTTGCGATCGGGGCGCAGAACGCCTTCGTGCTGCGCCAAGGGCTGCGGCGCGAGCATGTGGGCACGGTCGTGCTGATCTGCGCGCTGTCCGATGCGGTGCTGATCGCGGCGGGGGTGGCGGGGTTCGGCGCGCTCGCGGCGTCGGTGCCGTGGCTCGGGACGGTGATGCGGCTGGCGGGGGCGGGGTTCCTGATCGTCTATGGGGCGCTGCGGTTCCGCGCGGCCCTTGCGGGCAGCGGGGCGCTGCAACCGGCCGAGGGAGCCGGCCCCACGCGGCGGCAAGCGGCGGCGACGGTGCTGCTGCTGACATGGGCCAACCCGCATGTCTATCTCGATACGCTGATGCTGATCGGATCGGTCGCGGCCCAGCACGCCCCGCATGAAGGGGCGTTCGGGCTTGGGGCGGTTCTGGCGTCGGGGGTGTTCTTCACGGCGCTCGGCTATGGCGCGCGGGCGCTGGGGCCGGTGTTCCGCCGGCCTGCGGCATGGACGGTTCTGGACATCGCCGTCGGGGCGATCATGTGGGCCATCGCGGCCCAGCTTCTAAGGGGACTCTGATGCGCGACCGTCCGATTCAGGGCATCCTGTGGATGCTGGGCACGACCTTGAGCTTCGTCGCCGTGAACGGCGCGGTGCGCGCGGCGGGCAGCGATCTGCCTTCGGTGCAGGCCGCGTTCCTGCGGTTCCTGTTCGGCGTGGTGCTGCTGGCGCCCGTGGTGCCGGGCCTGCTGCGCCGCCGCTTTCCCGCGCGGATCTGGGGCCTGTTCGGGCTGCGGGGGCTGTTCCACGCCGCCGCCGTGATCGGCTGGTTCTATGCCATGGTCCATATCCCGATGGCCGAGGTGACGGCGATCAACTACCTCAACCCCGTCCTCGTGACGGTGGGGGGCGCGCTCCTGTTTAAGGAGCGGTTCTCGTGGCAGCGGGGGGCGGCGGTGGCGGTGGCGCTGATCGGCACGCTGATCGTGCTGCGCCCCGGCCTGCGCGCGGTGGAGGCTGGGCACCTCGCCCAGCTTTTCGCCGCCTTCATGTTCGCGGGCAGCTACCTTGCGGCCAAGCGGCTGTCGCAGGATGTGCCGGCGGGGATCGTGGTGGCGGTCATGTCGCTCAGCGTGGCGGTGATCCTTGCGCCGGCGGCGCTCATGGTCTGGCAGACGCCCAGCGGGACGGAGCTTGCCTTCCTCGCCATGTCCGCCCTTTTCGCGACCCTTGCGCATTACTGCATGAGCCGGGCCTTCGACTGCGCCCCCCTGACGGTGACGCAGCCGGTGATCTTTCTTCAGCTCGTCTGGGCGACGCTGCTCGGAACGATCGTGTTCGGCGACCGCGTCGATCCCTTCGTGCTGCTGGGCGGCGGGCTGATCATCGCCGCCATCGCCTATCTGACCTTCCGCGATGCGCGGCGGGCCCGTCAGGCCCGCAAATAGGCGCTGGCGCTCTGCCAGTTCAGATCGACCGTGCCCGTCACGCGGTCCGAGCAGGCGACGGGATCGAGCGCGGTGTCGATCCGCTTTGTCCATGTCCCCTCGGGCAACACGAACGGCCCCTCGTCCCCGGCGTTCAGGATCACGAGCACGTCGCGCTCCCCGGTCAGAAGGCGCATCCCGATCACCTCGAGGCCGGCATCCCAATCCTCGGCGGTCATCTCGCGGCCCTCGGGGTGGTGCCATGTGACGACCGGCCCGTCGATGCCGTCATCCGGCGCGGTGGCCCAGCGGATGCGGCTAAGGCCGACCTCCTTGCGGAAGGACATCAGATCGGCCACGGCCTGCGTCAGCGTATCCCGCGCCTTGTCCCAATCCAGCCATGCGATCTCGTTGTCCTGACAATAGGCGTTGTTGTTGCCGCCCTGCGTCTGGCCGATCTCATCCCCGGCCAGCAGCATCGGAACGCCCTGACTGAAGAAGAGCGAGCCGAGCATCGCCTTCACCCGCCGTTCGCGCGAGCCGTTGACGCCCGGATCGTCGGTCGCCCCTTCGATGCCCATATTGTCGGAAAGGTTGTGGGAATGGCCGTCGCGGTTGTCCTCGCCATTCGCGTCATTGTGCTTGTCGTTGTAGGAGACCGTATCCCACAGCGTGAAGCCGTCATGCGCGGCAAGGAAGTTCACCGAACTCGTGGCCGGGCGGTGCGAATGGTTGAACTGTACCGGCGATCCGGCCAGCCGCTGGCTGACATCGGGCACCATGCCGCCCTGCCGTTTCCAGAAGGCGCGCAGATCGTCGCGGGCCTTGTCGTTCCATTCGCGGAACGGCCATGGGAAGCCGCCGACCTGATAGCCGCCTTCGCCGACATCCCACGGCTCGGCGATCAGCTTCACCTTGGACAGGACCGGGTCCTGCCGGATGGCGGCGAAGAAGCCGCCCTCGCGCTCGAAGCCCTGCGGCTCCCGCCCAAGGGTCGAGGCCAGATCGAAGCGGAACCCGTCCACATGCATCACCTGCACCCAATAGCGCAGGCTGTCGAGAACCATGCGCAGCACCATCGGATGCGCGACGTTCAGCGTGTTGCCGGTGCCGGTCGTGTCGAAGGCATGGCGTTTGTTCTCGGGGCTGAGAAGGTAGTAAGAGGCGTTGTCGATCCCCTTGAAGGACAGGGTCGGGCCACGCTCGTTCCCTTCGGCGGTGTGGTTGTAGACGACATCGAGGATCACCTCGATCCCCGCGCGGTGGAACTTGCGGATCGTCTCCTTCACCTCGCGCGGTTTGCCGGATTTGAGATAGCCGCGATGGGGCGCGAAGAAGGCGATGGAGTTGTAGCCCCAGTAGTTCGACAGCCCCTTTTCCTGAAGGTGGCGATCGTGCAGGAAGCCGTGGATCGGCAAAAGCTCGATCGCGGTGGCGCCGATGCGGTGCAGATGCTCGATCACCGCGTCCGAGGCTAGGCCCGCGAAGGTGCCGCGATCGGCCTCGGGCACGCCGGGATGGCGCTGCGTCAGGCCCTTCACATGCGCCTCGTAAACAAGGCTGTCGCACCAGCGGTAATGCAGCGCGCGCTCCGCCTCCCAATCGAAATCGGGATCGGTGACGACGGCCTTGGGCATGAACGGCGCGCTGTCGCGTTCGTCAAAGGTCAGATCGTCGCCGGGCAGGGCATAGCCGAACAGCGCATCATCCCATTCGGTATTGCCCACGATCTCGCGGGCATAGGGATCGAGCAGCAGCTTGTTGGGGTTGAAGCGGTGGCCGTTCTCCGGCTCGTACGGGCCGTGGACGCGGTAGCCATAGGGCTGCCCCGGACGGATGCCCGGAACATAGCCGTGCCAGATGCCGCCCTCCATGATGGGCATGTCGAGGCGCTGGATCTCCTTGGTGCCGGTCGGATCAAACAGGCACAGCTCGATCCGGGTCGCGTTGTCGGAGAAGATGGCGAAGTTCGTGCCATCGGCATCCACCTCCGCGCCCAGAACGTCCGAACGGGAAGCCTCGCGGTCAAAGGCGAATGTCATCAGATGCGGCCCAACGTGATGGCGGAAGAGGCATGGACGGGGATGCGTTTGCTGGCCCGGCGGTCCAGCATGGCCTGCGTCACCAGCGTGGTGCCGCCAGCGGTCACGCGGAACCAGCGGGCATCTTCGGCGGCGTCCTCGCCCACGGTCAGATCGCAGGGGATGACGGTGCCCGGCGCGACGATGGCGCGGGTCAGATGCGCGCCGGGTTCCACGCGCGCCCCCGGCATGACCACCGTCTCATCCAGCAGCGTCCAGCGGCGCGCCCCCGACAAGGGCGGGCTGAGGGCGATGCCGCCCGCGCGCAGCATATGGCCGGTGAATCCGTCATGGCCGGGATCGAGGTCGCGGCGCGCGGTCACATCCTCGGGGCGGCGGCAGCGCACGAGGCCGTCGCGCAGGTCGATCCATGTTTGGCGAAAGGCGTCCAGCGTGCCGACATCGCGCCAATAGGGGGCGCGCCCTTCGGCATCGACGGGGCGGGTATGGGCGAAGGCATGGCCCGCCATCACGGCGCGGGGCAGGATGTCCTTGCCGAAATCGTGGCCCGACCGCGGATTGGTCATATCCTCCAGCAGGACGGGGCGCAGCCACGACCAGCGGAACACATAGATGCCCATGCTGGCCAGCGCGCGCGACGGATCGCCCGGCATATGCGGCGGATCGAGCGGTTTTTCCACGAACATGCGGATGCGGCCATCGGCATCCGTCCCCATCACCCCGAAGGAGGACGCATCGCGCAGCGGGACGGCGTCCACCGCCACCGTCACATCCGCGCCCATCATGCGGTGATCGGCGATCATCGCCGTCAGGTCCATGTCATAGACATGGTCCCCGGCCAGAACCACGACCTCTTCGGCGCCCGAGGCGTCAATCTCGGCCATGTTCGCGGCTAGCACGGCGGCCGTGCCGGCATAGCCCTGCTCATCCCCCGTGACGGTGGGGCCATGGCGCAGGATCATCCGATCGAACGCGTTGCCCCAGCGGTGGCGCATATGCATGTTCAGCGTTCCGGGGCAGTATTGCGTGCCTACCAGAAGGTTGCGCAGCCCGGCCCGGACGCTGCCTGCGATCGTGAAATCGACGATGCGGCGGTTGTCGCCGAAGGCCAGCGCGGGCTTGCATTCGTGCTGCGTCAGATCGTACAGGCGCGAGCCCTGACCCCCCGCCAGCAGGACGCCCAGCGTCCGTGAAAGATCGAGTGTGGCGGTGGTCGACATGGCGGCATCCTCACGGCAGGGCTGAACCTTCGCTGAACCGCAGGAGAGGGCGAAAGTTCCGCCCCGCCAATGCGCGCGATGCGAAATAATTTCGCGCCGCGCGCCCTTGCCTTTTTGCTGGGCAGCGTCAGGCCGTCCAGTCGACGGAAACGCCGCCTTCGGACCAGAGCGATCCGCCCGAAACATCCCGCCCATCGAGCTCCACCGTCACCTCGAGTCGGCGCGGCCCATCCCCGCTGCGGATCAGCCGCAAAAGGCCCGGCGCTGGGCTGTCCACGCGGGCGCCGGCCTGCTCGAAGAACGCCCGCTCGTCGAAGCGCAGGCGCATGAGGGCGCGTGTCAGCCGGGCCTTCGGCGCGTCCGAACATTCGAGCGCGGCAAA
The DNA here is from genome assembly GCF_018279165.1 of Falsirhodobacter algicola. Classification (GTDB taxonomy): domain Bacteria; phylum Pseudomonadota; class Alphaproteobacteria; order Rhodobacterales; family Rhodobacteraceae; genus Falsirhodobacter; species Falsirhodobacter algicola. Next base: position 2,268,225 of record NZ_CP047289.1, read on the forward strand.
GTCGGGGGCGAGGCGGTTGTCCGGGTCGGTCAGCAAGTGCTGCATCCCCTCCGTCCCCTGATAGATGTAGGGGATGCCCGGCATCGCGAATTTCAGCGCCGTCTGCGCAAGGCTCAGACGATCGGCGCGGCGGAAGAGGGCGCGTGCCGCCTCGGGCAGCGCCTCCGCCCAGCGAGAGGCGAGCGCGGCGGCGAAGGCGAGGGGGCCGGCCTCGGCGTCATGGCGCGGATGGGTCCAGTTGGTGATCTCCTTCGCCTCGCGCATGGCCTTTTCCAAATGGGTGGTAAGGCGGGGGGCGATGTCGTCCCGGCCGTCCTCCCACATCGCAAGAAGCGTCTGCAGGATGTACCAGCGCAGATTGGCGGGCACATCCTGCGCGCCGGGCAGTTGGTTTGCCTCCTGCCACAGGGCATGGAACTGCCGGGGCAGGTGGCTGATCGCCACGAGGCGCATGCGCGCATCCTCGGCCCGTTTGGTATCATGGGTGGAGGTCAGGTTCACATGGCCGGGCGCGATGCGCTGCACGAAGGCATCAAAGCCCGCGGCATCCAGCACCGCCTCGTCGGGGAGGGAGCCGACCTCGTTCGCGGCCAGATAGCGGTTCCAGCGGAAGGCGGCGGTATCCTCGTGCGCCTTGGCCAGAAGCGCGCCCGTCACCTGCTGGAACCGGTCGCGGAACCGGCGGGCCTCGGCGGTGGCCGGGTCCGTCATCGCGCGGACGAGCGCGCGGGCCACGCGGTCGCTGCGCAGATCCTTGGCGGCGGCGGTCAGCACCTCATCCAAGATGCGGCGATCCTCGTCGCGGGTGGTGCCGTCCGTCAGGTAGGTGCGGTAGCGGGGGAAGTGGCGCAGCAGCGCAAGGATCGCCTCGCGCAGCCACGCATCGCCCGCTTCGGCGCCGGGGCCAATGGCCGCGCGCCCCAAATCCACGAGTTGCAGCAGCTCGGCCGCAAGATCGCCTTCGATCACCTCGATCTTGGCCGTCTCCAGTGCCTCCTCGAAGGTGCCGGTGCGGCCCGTCGCCGCGCGCCACAGATGATCGAGTTCCTCCAGCCCCGGCGCATCGGTCAGCGCCCGTGCCAGCGCGCGGGCGGATTCGTAGCCCGTCGTGCCCATCGTCTTCCAATCCGGGGGCAGACATTCCGGCCCGGTCAGGATCTTCTCCACCCAGACGGGCGTATCCGGCAGCGCCGCCGCCAGCCGCTCGAGATAGCCGGCGGGATCGGTCAGCCCGTCCACATGATCCACCCGCAGGCCCTGAACCTCGCCCGCGCGGACCAGATCGAAGATCAGGGCATGGGTGTCCTCGAACACGGCCTCGTCCTCCACGCGCATCCCGATCAGGCCGGTGACGTTGAAGAACCGCCGATGGGTGATGCTGTCGCGCTCCATCTCCCAGAACGACAGGCGGTAGGGCTGGGCGTCATGCACGCGGGCGATGGTTTCGGGATCGTCGCGGCCGCTGTCGGGTAGGGTGCCGGGCCGCAGGGGGAAGGACAGCGCGCCGTTCGTCAGCCGCCCGCCGGCATGTTCCTCCAGACGGAAATCGGCGGGATCGAAGGGGCTTGGCAGCATCGGCACCAGAAGGCGCCCCTTGTCCCAGTCGATGTCGAAATGCCGGGCATAGCGGCTGTCCGTCCCATGCTTCAGCACATCCAGAAGCCACGGATTCTCCAGATTGAAGGCGGTGTGGTTCGGCACGATGTCGAGCACGATCGCGATCCCGGCCTCGCGCGCGGCGGCCGCCAGCGCCGAGAAACCTTCCCGCCCGCCCAGAGACGTGTCGATCTTGGTGGGGTCCGTCACGTCATAGCCGTGGGTGGACCCTTCGGTCGCCTGTAGGATCGGCGAGAGGTAGAGATGCGTCACCCCCAGCCGGATCAGATGCGGCAGCAGGTCGACCGCCGTCTGAAAGGTCCGGCCCTCGCGGAGGAGGAGATGGTAGAGTGCGGTGGGAAGGGGGGGCATGGCATCCTCGGGCTGCTGTGGCGGGTGAACCCCCGCCCGGGGTGGCGGTTCCGTGCCGAACGGGGGGAAGGCGCAGGAACTTTCGGCAGGGGCCAAGGTTGTGACCCCGACGGCTGAGCATGTTGCCAGCTTTTGGAGGAACGACATGAAGAACCTTGCGCTTTCGACGGCCATTCTTGCCCTGATGTCGGGTGCCGCCCTTGCCCAGACTTCGCCGGATGCGAGCAACCCGACCACCGCCACCGGCCAAGAGCAGCCGCCGCTGACCGGCCGCGATGCATCGCCCTCGGATCCGGGCACGCTCGACACCGGCAACGAAGGCGGTGAGCCTGCGATGGACGCGCAGTCGAACGACACGCCCATGGGGTCCGAGGCGGAACAGCCCGGCACCATGAGCGATCCGATGCCCGGCGAGAGCGACACCGCCCCCGAAGGCATGGACAGCACCGATCCGGGCATGGACGCGCCGACGCCCGCCCCGGGCATGGACGACACCACCGCCGGCAGCGATCCGTCGATGGCGACGCCCGAAGGCTATGCGCCGGTCGATATGGCCACGCTGACGGCCGATCAACTGGATGGCGCCACCGTCTATGACCAGAACGAGGCCGATGTCGGCGAAATCTCGGAAGTGATGCCCGAAGAGGGGATGCCCGAGACGGTGATCGTCGATGTGGGCGGTTTCCTTGGTCTGGGCGAGCGGTCGGTCGCGCTGAACGTGTCCGAACTGTCCTTCTATCAGGAAGTCGATGGCGACGAGCTGCGCGCCTTCACGATGATGACCGAAGACGAGCTGAAGGAGCTTCCCGAATACGAGGAATGATCCGACGCGAATGTGATGGAAGGCCCGCCCTTGGCGGGCCTTCTTCATTTGCATCGCTGCCCGCATGAACATAGAGTGAACATATGAAGCGCTCCCTCTCCGAAAAATTAGCGATCCTGTCGGATGCCGCGAAATACGACGCCTCCTGCGCCTCGTCGGGTGGGGAGCGTCGATCCTCGCGCGATGGCAAGGGCGTCGGAAGTTCGGGGGGCAGCGGGATCTGCCACGCCTATGCCCCCGATGGGCGGTGCATCAGCCTGCTGAAGATCCTGATGACGAACTTCTGCATCTACGACTGCGCCTATTGCGTGAACCGCGTCTCGTCGCAGGTGGAACGCGCGCGGTTCTCGGTGGAGGAGGTGGTGCGCTTGACGATGGAGTTCTATCGGCGCAACTACATCGAGGGGCTGTTCCTCTCCTCGGGGATCATCCGCAGCCCCGACGATACGATGGCCGATATGGTGCGCATCGCCCGCACCCTGCGCGAGGTGGAGCATTTCCGCGGGTATATCCACCTGAAGACCATTCCCGATGCATCCCCCGAGCTGATCGACGAGGCGGGCCGCTATGCCGACCGTCTGTCGATCAACGTTGAACTGCCGACCGAACGCGCGCTGGCCGATCTTGCGCCCGAGAAATCGGCGACGGGCATCCGGCAGGCGATGGGCAAGGTGCGCCTGAAGCGCGAGGAATCGCGCGAGGTGAGCCATACCGGCCGCCGCCGCGCTCGGTTCGCGCCAGCGGGCCAATCGACGCAGATGATCGTCGGGGCCGATGCCGCCGATGATCGGGCGGTGCTGGCCAATGCTTCGAACCTCTATGCCAATTACGGGCTGAGCCGGGTGTATTATTCCGCCTTCTCGCCCATTCCCGACGCCTCGCGCATCCTGCCCTTGGTGAAGCCGCCCTTGATGCGGGAGCATCGGCTCTATCAGGCGGATTGGCTTTTGCGTTTCTACGGCTTTGGGGTCGAAGAGGTGGCGGCGCAGGGGATGCTCGATCTCGACATCGACCCCAAGACGGCGTGGGCGGTGGCGAACCGGCAGGCTTTCCCCGTGGACGTGAACCGCGCCGCGCGCGAGGCGCTCTTGCGCGTGCCGGGCTTCGGCGTGAAGACGGTGGAGCGGATCCTTGCGGCGCGCGCCCGCGGCACCGTGCGCTACGAGCATCTGGTGGCGATGGGTGCGATCCTGAAGAAGGCCAAGCCGTTCATCACCGTGCCCGGCTGGACCGCGCGCGGGCTGGACGCCGCCGATCTGCGCGCCCGCTTCGCCCCCCCGCCCGAGCAGTTGAGCCTCTTCTGATGCGGATCGCGCTGCCGGTCATCGGAACGGTGGCGGCGTGGCGCGGGCATGTGCGCCGCCTTGCCGCCGAGGGCGTCGCCCCCGAGGCCGTCCGGTGGAGCGTCGGGGCCGAAACCCCGGACCTGCTCGATCCCGATCACCCCCCCGTGCCCCCGCAGCGGCTGACCATCGCCCGCGATGCGCTGCGCGAGATCGAAACCGCACTCTGCCATCGTGATCCCGAACGCTTCGCCCGTGCCCATGCCCTCGTGCTGCGGCTGAATGACGGGCTGGTTTGGGGCGACCGGACGGATACGGCGATGCGCCGCCTGCTGGAACAGGCAAAGGCCGTGCGCCGCGACATCCACAAGATGCACGCATTCGTCCGCTTTCGCGAGGTGCCGTCGGACGGTCCGCGCCGCGCCTTTGCCGCGTGGTTCGAGCCGGATCACCGGATTGTGGAGGCAGGAACCCCCTTCTTCGCCGATCGTTTCGGCGACATGGATTGGGTGATCGCAACCCCCGAGGTGACGGCCCGTTTCGACGGCACCCTGCGCTTCGAGGAGACGGGCGCCGCCGCGCCGCCGCCGCCCGATGCGACCGAGGATCTGTGGCGCACCTATTACGCCAGCATCTTCAACCCCGCCCGCGTGATGGTGAAGGCGATGCAGAGCGAGATGCCGAAGAAGTACTGGAAAAACCTGCCCGAGGCGGACCTGATCCCGGACCTGATCCGCGGCGCCGATGCCCGCGTGCGCGCCATGGCCGCGCGCGAGGCCGCCGAGGCCCCCGCGCGCCGCCTTGCCGCCGCCCGCACCATGGCCATGCCCGAACGCCCCACCCCCGAGGCCGGCACCTTGGAGGCGCTGGGCGCCGCCGCCGCCGTCTGCACCCGTTGCCCGCTATATGGCCCCGCCACCCAGACCGTCTTTGGCGAGGGGCCGCACGATGCCCCCATCGTCATCGTGGGCGAACAGCCGGGCGATCACGAGGATCTGGCGGGCCGCCCCTTCGTCGGCCCCGCCGGACGCGTCTTCGACGAAGAGGCGGCGGCGGCGGGCCTCGATCGCAGCCGCGTCTATGTCACGAATGCGGTGAAGCATTTCAAATTCGCCCCGCGCGGCAAGCGCCGCATCCACCAGCGCCCCGATACCGGCGAGGTGCGGGCCTGCACCCCATGGCTGGACGGCGAACTGGATCTGATCCGCCCGAAGCTGATCGTGGCGATGGGGGCGACGGCGCTGCAGGCGCTGACCGGCAAGGGCGAGGGCATCCTGAAGCGGCGCAGCACGATCGAGACGGGCCGCGCGGGCCTTCCGGTGCTGATCACCGTGCACCCGTCCTATCTTCTGCGCCTGCCGGACCCGGCGCTGGCGGCGGCGGAGCGGGCGCGCTTTCGCGAGGATCTGGCGCAGGCGGCGGGCTGGCTCTGACCGCTCACGATCCCACCCCATGAAAAAGGGCGCCCGCGGGGGCGCCCTTCGTCCATCCGGCAGGATCAGTCCTGCGGCGGATCGTCGGCGGATGCGGCCAGCGTCCCCTCGATCGCGGGGGCGGCGCTGGACATGGAGATGACCTTCGCCATCTCCGGCGAGACGTGCAGCGTGCGCTGCGGGAAGGGAATCTCGATCCCGCGTTCGTCGAACACTTCCTTGACCAGCTGGTTGAAGCGGCGACCAACGCCCCAATGCTTGCCCGGCAGGGTCAGCACGCGGCAGCGGATGACGACCGCGTTGTCGCCAAAGCTGATCACGCCCTGCATCTCGAAGGGCTGGGTCACGAATTCGGCCTGTTCCGGCTCCTTCATCAGGCGGTCATAGGCCTCCTGCAGGGCGGCCTTGGCGGCTTCGATGTCGGTGTCGTAGGCGACGCCGATCTCGGCCAGATGGGCACCGAAGTCGCGGGTCATGTTCGTCACCGTATCGACCGAGGAGAACGGCACGATATGTACCGACCCGTCGAGCGAGCGCAGGCGCACGGTGCGGATGTTCACCTTCTCGACCCCGCCCGAGACGGAGCCGACGGCCACCACGTCGCCGACGTTGATCGCGTTTTCAAGCTGGATGAAGACGCCGGTGATGACATCCTGCACCAGCTTCTGCGCGCCGAAACCGATGGCGAGGCCGATGACGCCGGCACCGGCCAGAAGGGGCGCGATGTTGATGCCGATTTGCGACAGGGTGATCATGGTCGCAAGGATCACGATGGCGATGGTGAACCCGTTGCGGAACAGCGACAGCAGCGTCTTGGTGCGGTTCGTCGGGTCCTGCCCGCCGATGCCATGCGCCAGCCGGTATTCGATCCACGCATCCACCGCTGCCCAGATCATGGCGGCGATCAGCGCGATCATCAGCGCCGAGAGGATGCGCCAGATGGCCACCTGCGTCACCGGGTCCTGCAGCATGTTGGCACTGACCCAGCCCCAGCCCGAGAGCGCCAGCGACAGCGCAAAGAGGATGAGGAAAGCCGCCGCCACCCATGACAGGATCATCACCACCGTGTTGACCCGCGGCCCGAGGGCAGGGGACACGGCGCTCAGGAATTCCGGGATGCGCAGATTGATTTGGCTGGAGGAGCGCAGGAGCCGCATCCCGATCAGCAGCAGCAACACCGCCCCGATGGTGAACAGCGTTCCGCGCAGCACGACCGAACTGATCAGCTCGGGGCGGGTGACGATGATGAACCACGAATAGAAGATGTAGATCGTCGCAAGCGCGGGCCAGACCGCACGCCATGCGTGCTGCGCCCCGGCCGCCACGGCGGAACCGGCGCTGCTGTCGCCCAGAACGCGGTCGCCCCGCGCCTTGTCCAGCGCATTGGCGATGCGCCGGATGGCGATGAAGCCCAGCACCAGCGCCACCGTGGCGATCAGCGTGCGCATAGGCCGCACCGCGCTGTAGCCGAGCCAGTCGCGCGTCAGCGGCTGCACGAAGAGGAAGCCCTGAATCGCCACGCCCGAGATCAACACGAGCTGGCGGTAGATCACCTCCTGCGCGCCGGGAGCGAGGACGCTCAGCGTCGGTTCCAGATCGGCATTGGGGCTGTTGATCGCCCGCAGGACGATGCGCACGCCCCCGAACAGCAGGAAGGCGTTCAGATACAGCGTCTGCGCCGTGGTCGGCGCCCCCGTCCGCGAAAAGACGAACGAGGCCAGCAGATACCCCACCGCCCATGCCAGCACGACCGACACCGCGCGCAGCAGCGTCAGGATCACCGTGGCGCGCACCCGCAGCCAGAACCCGGCCGTGGGGGGCGGCGAATGGCGCCCGGCCACCGCATTCGCCCCGCGCAGCAGCACCATGCCGATCACGATGGTGGTGAGGATGGTCAGCAGAAGCTGGATCGCATCGGCGCGAAAGGCCGAACTGTCCTCCAGATCGCCCAGAACGCCGATGCTGTCGGTCAATTCGCCCCAGACGCGGCGCATCTCGGACAGGAACTCCTTGCCCGCCGTCGCCGTCGAGGCGGCGACCTGCTGGGCCAGCGCGGGGGGGAGCTGTTCCTCCTCGTCGGTGCCGGTGGTGTCGTCCTCGGCGGCCTGAAGCCGCTCGGTCAGGGCGGCGCGGGCCGTGTCGTCGTTGAGAACGTCGAGCAGGCGCTGGACGGCCTCGTCCGACGATATGGAGGACGTCTCGGAAGTCGCCGCCTCCTGTGCGATGCCGCCAAGGGGCAGCACCGCGATCAGAAGGGCGGCGAAGAAGGTGCGGAGGAACATGTCTCGCCTTTTTCCTGCTTCGTTTCGTCTTCGGCCGTTCAGCCGACCTTGGTCCCGTGATGGCGGGATTGTTCCGGGGCTTCAACCCCAAGGGGCGCCGCATCCCGGATCAGCTGGAGCATATAGCCCATCTTCCGCGTCACGGCAGGGGAGGGGGCGAATGGATAGAAATCGTTATGCCCCATGGAGCGGTTCATCGCGTTCATCGCCGTCGACAGCGGCACCCACGCCGCCATCAGCGTGTCGATATCCGGCAGATCATGCGCATCGTCAAAGCCCATCCCCGACGGGTCGAGCCCATAATGACGCGCCGTATCCAGCCCGTCGATGATGTGCAGAAGATGCGCCCATGTCTCGGCCCAATCCTCCCACGGATGGGCGGTCGCGTATTCGGAGATGAAGGCCTCGCGCCAATCGGCGGGCGGCCCTTCGGTGTAATGGCGCTGCAGGGCGGCGGCGTAATCTTGGCGCGCATCGCCGAAGATGCGGGCGCATTCCGCCTCGCGCCCCGCCTCGCGGACCAGCACCTCCCAGTAGTAATGGCCGACCTCGTGGCGCAGATGGCCCAGAAGGGTGCGCAGCGGCTCCCCCATGGCGACGCGGCGGGCCTCGCGTTCGTCGTCATCGGCCTCGGCGATGTTGAGGGTGATCTCCCCCTCCATATGGCCGGTCATGACCTTGTGGACCACCGATCCGTCGGGGGCGATCTCATCGCCCATGAAGCAGAACCGCAGCGCCTTGCCGCTCGGCGATATCCGGGGCAGGTGCAGCGCGTTCAGCGTATCGTAGAGCCGCCGCTTCGCCGTCTCCACGACCGTCCAGCGTTCGAGGTTTCCCGGCACCGACAGATCGGGGATCACCTTGGTATCGGCGCAGCAGACGCAGAGCGCCCCGTCCTGCGGCGCCAGCCAGTTGCAGGCGATGAGGTCGCGATTGGCGCAGGCGGCGCGGTCGCCCCGCTCCACCATGGCGCGCGTGGCCGGATCGAAGGCCAGTTGCGCCCCGCAGGCCAGACATTGGGTATTGCGGAAGTGGGTTCTGTTCCGGCAGACCGGGCAGGAGAAGCGTTTCATCGGGGCCGCCGTTCGCAAGGGTTCGCATCCGAACGGTCGGAACGGCCCCCGGTTCCGGCAAGCTGTCGCCGCACCTGCGGCAATTCGCTTGCCGCCTGACGCAATCGTGGCTTCTTGCACACCGGACCTTGGGTTAAACGCGAATCATGGACATCACGCTTCTGGTGGGCATCACCGCCATCCTCTTTCTGGTGATCTCGATATCGGAGCCGCTCGCCGCGCGCCTGCGCCTGCCCTACAGCGTGGTGCTGGCGGTGGTCGGGGCGGCGCTCGGCACGCTCGCGCTGGGGTTGCAGACGACCGATGCCGGCCTTGGGCCGGAACTGCGCGAGGCGCTGGCGCTGCCGATCAAATCCTCGGTCTTCCTCGTGGTGTTCCTGCCGACGCTGCTGTTTGAGGTGTCGCTCGGCCTCAACGTGCGGCGGATGGTCGATGACTGGGTGCCGATCCTCGTGATGGCGGTGCTGGCGGTGCTGGCGGCGACGCTGGTGATCGGCTTTGCGCTGCATCCGTTCAGTTCGATGCCGCTGGTGGGCTGCCTCCTCTTGGGGGCGATCGTCTCCACCACCGATCCGTCGGCGGTGGTCAGCATCTTCCGCAACGTCGCCGCCCCGCAGCGTCTGATGCGCATCGTCGAAGGCGAGAGCCTTCTGAACGACGCCGCCGCCATCGCGCTCTTCGGCTTCTTCCTGACCTATGTGATGGCGGGGGTGCCGAACCCGACGCTGCTGTCGGGCTTCGGCACCTTCCCATGGCTCTTGGGCGGGGGGCTGCTGGTCGGCCTCGTGCTGGGGCGCATCGCCGTGGAGGGGATGCGCGTGATGCCGGGCCACCCCTTGGCGCAGATCTCGGTCAGCGTGGCGCTGCCCTACATCACCTTCATCGCCGCCGAGGAGATGGGCGTGTCGGGCGTGGTCGCCGTGGTGGGGGCGGGGCTGCTTTTGAACATCGCCGGCCCGTCGCGCCTTGCGCCCGCCACATGGGCGCAGCTGCGCGAGTTGTGGGGCCTGCTGGCGCATTGGGCCGGGGCGCTGATCTTCGTGCTGGCGGCGCTGCTGATCCCGCGCCTGCTGACGGATGTCCGCCCGCACGATCTGTTCCTGATCCTCGTCGTGGCGGCGGCGGCCTTCGCCTCGCGCGCGCTGATCCTGTGGGGGGTGATCCCGGCGCTGCGCGCGGTGAAACTGTCGCCGCGGGTGGAACCGGCCTACCGCGCCGCGATCCTGTGGGGCGGTCTGCGCGGGGCCGTCACGCTGGCGCTGGCGCTGGCGGTCACGGAAAACGCGCTCGTTCCCGGCAACATCAAGCGGGAGATCGGCATCCTCGCCACCGGCTATGTCCTCTTCACGCTGTTCGTGCAGGGCACGACGCTGCGCCGCGTGATCCGGCGGCTGGGCCTTGCGCGCCTGTCGCCGCTGGATCTGGCGCTGTCCAATCAGGTGATCGCGGTCGCGTTGCAGAACGTGCGCGAAGAGGTCGCGGATTCGGTGCGCGAACACGAACTCTCGCGCGATATCGTCCGCTCCGAGGCCAAGCGCTTCGGTCAGCGGCTGGAGAACGCCGTTCAGCGGGCCGAACAGACGAACGAGATCAGCGACCGCGAACGCATCACGCTCGGCCTCGTGGCGCTGGCCGTGCGCGAGCGGGAGGAGATCCTCGACAGCTTCCGCGAGCAGTTGATCACCACGCGGTTGGTGGAACGGATGCTGTCGGATGCCGAATACCTGATCGAGCGGACGCGCCAGCAGGGCCGGGACGGCTACCGCGCCGCCTCGCGCCGCAGCATCACGGCGGGGCCGGTGGCGCGGGCCGCCGTCATCGTGCACAATCGGCTGGGCCTGTCGGGGCCGCTGGCGAACCTCGTGGCGGACCGTTTCGACATCCTGCTGAACCAGCGCACGATCCTGCGCCACCTGCATCTCTATATCGATCAGAAGGTGCGCCGCCTCTATGGGCGCCGCGTGTCGGATCTGCTGCACGAACTTCTGAAACGCCGCGAGGAAGAGGCCGAGCGCGCCTTGGAAAGCCTCCATCTGCAATACCCCTCCTATACCGAGGAGATGGAGCGCCGTTACATCCGCCGCGCCGCCCTGCGGATGGAGGAACGGCAGTACAAGGCGCTCTTGGATGACGGTCTGATCGGGCCGGAGCTTCATGCCACGCTCTGCGGCGCCATCGCGCGCGAACGGACCAAGAGCCTGACGCGCCCGCGTCTGGATCTGGCCGTCCACAAGGACGAATTGATCCGCCAGTTCCCCCTGTTCTCCGGCATGGACGAGGATCAGCGCCGGGCGCTGGCAAAGGCGATGTACACCTTCTACGCCCAACCCGGAGAGATTCTGGTGCGGCGCGGAGAGACGGCGCGGCGGGTG